>PNJE01000029.1 GCA_002877915.1 Candidatus Aminicenantota bacterium | reverse complement strand
CCCCTCTAATAATTCAATTGGCTAATTAGAAACAATACCTGAAACCAATGGCCATCTTATGGGAATCGAAGGTCCGGCCAATTGGAGCTCGGAATTCAAAAAAGATTTGGCTCATCTTCAAATAATTATTGAAAATGGTATAGCCGATCTGGCCCACGCCATCAACACCAGCTTTTCTACCAGTTTCTTCTTTGGTAGTAAATCCAGGTCCAGCTCCCAAGTAGAAATTGCCAAAATGAGCATTGGCCAGGAGCTCAGCCAGCATAATAGCTTTCCAGGGCGAACCTTTAAGCGGGGCGCCAGCTCCAGCAGTGAAGGTCAGACTGATTTTATCGGGGTTTATCCAAGTAAAAAGCCCCGTCCGGAAGTAAATATAGGTTTGATAGGAAGAGCCATGAGCCAGAAGCGGGCCACCTTCAATCAGATCGAATAATTTTTTCCTGGTTACGGTTATACTCTTTTTAGAATCGGGAGTGGAGGCAGAAGAAGCTCCATCATTATCATAAGCAGTTACTGAGATATTGAAGGTTCCTTCTTTATAAAGGGTTTTTTCCCAGGTAAATGGTTTTTGAGTATCAACATGAGAATCAATCACCTGGCCATTGTTATCGGTTAATTCGAAAGAAACCTTGGTTACTTCGCCATCTGGATCAGATGAACCCGAGGCATCAAAGGTTATGGGACGACCATAATAATTCTTGCATTCGGTGCAGCTTGGCACCACCTTAGCCACGGGCGGGAAATTAATATAAACTTTGCCCTCACAAGGATTGACCGAAGCTTTATCAGCAAAATTAATCGCCACACCTTTGAATAAATATTCTCCGGGCTTATCAAATTTGGTTTGCCACTTGGCCGCTTCCGGGGTTAAATCCTTGCTGGCCACTTTGTTTCCCTGCTTATCATAAACCTCAACTCTTAGACTTTTAGCATACTGACTGGCACTCATATCCACAGTGATCGGGTCATTAATATTGGCCTTGGCCGGAGAAACTGAAAGGGCGCAGATGGCTTCGGGAATCTCTTCTACCATACCTTTCAAAGCAATATTGCCGCATGGCTTGGGAATAATAAAGGTATAAGTCTTGAATCCGATTTTTACTTTTACGGCAAAAACTTCTACCGGCTTTTTCCCGGCCCATTCAAGCTCTCCACTTACTTTTACCTTGCCATGAGAGCGGAATAACATCCATTGGACAGTGTCGCCTGGATTCCAGGTGGTGTCTTCAAATTGAGCAGTTTTCAGCTGATCGATAAAAGGCTGATAAAGATCGGCACTACCAGCCTGCTCAAATCCGGTTTTGATATCAGCGGAATAACGATCAACCAGCATTTTCATTACTTCCGGGGTTGGAATTTTGCCCCGAACTCGAGCAAAGGTAAATTGACCGATTGACTTGATTTTTTTAACTTCAGCCGAAGCTTGAACCACCATTACTAAGGCTAAAAACAAGCCCATTAACACCAGAATTTTGCTTTTTTTCATGAGCCTTACCTCCATTTCTCTTTCATTGACTTCTTAATTAAATAAGAAAAATTAGGAATTGTCAAGAAAATTAAGGCAACTATTATTTTGCCACTATTATTTTTTTGGTTTTCCTGTTATTTTGATAAATGTTTCTATTCAACCAGGGATTTATTAGGCTGGCAAAATTAACTCTCAGGGCAACCTGGCTTAATTACCCTGATTTAATTAATCAATTGTTTCTAAAGAAATTAGAAGTTGTATCTCAGTCCGAGAGCAAACTTGTGGCAATCGGTGAATGAGCGACCGATCGGAACTCTGAATTCGAAATATAACTGCCACATATTAAAATAAATGTTAGAAGAAAGGTTGCAACCCACTTGAACTAATGCATCCACTCCATCTTTACGATCGGATCTTTCCTTGGTCATAAAACCAACACCGAGCCCGGTGAAAAACTGTCCGAAATGAATGTTACCCAGAAGATTAGCACTGATCGCTGCTTTCCAGGGAGCTCCTTTAGTCGGCATAGCAGCTCCGCTGGTAAAGGACAGGCTTGTCCGGTCAGGATTTAGCCACAAGAACATTCCTGCCCTGGCAAAAACAAATCCCGTATAAGAAGAACCATGAGCCAGTAGCGGTCCCACCTCGGTCGTTACAAAGAGAGTCTTCCTGGTTACCTGGATGGTCTTATGGGAATCAGGCGTCGAACTGGAAGCCGCTCCATCATTATCATAGGCAGTCACAGAAATTGTATAGCTCCCTTTACGGTAAAGCGTCTTTTTCCAGATAAAAGGTTTTTGAGCCGCCGTGTAAGTATCAACAACCTGCCCCTGGCTGTCGGTCAATTCGAAAGAAACCTTGGTTACTTCGCCATCCGGATCATAAGAGCCAGAAGCATCAAAGGTCAAAGGTCGACCGACATACTCCCGACAATATAAACAGTTCGGAACAACTTTGCCGATTGGTGGGAAATTAATATAAACTTTGCCCTCGCAGGGATTAACCGAGGCTTTATCAGCAAAATTAATCGCCACACCCTTAAATAAATACTCGCCGGGCTTATCAAACTTGGTCTGCCACTTGGTCGCTCCCGGCGTTAAATCCTTGCTGGCCACTTTGTTTCCTTGCTTATCGTAAATCTCCACTCTCAAACTCTTAGCGTACTGACTGGCACTCATATCCACAGAGATTGGGTCATTAATATTGGCTTTGGCCGGCGAAACCGAAAGAGCGCAGATAGCTTCGGGAATCTCTTCCACTTCACTTTTCAAAGCAATATTGCCGCATGGCTTGGGAATTATAAAGGTATAAGTTTTGAAACCTTTCTTCACTTTTACCGCAAAAACTTCCACTGGCTTTTTTCCGGCCCATTCAAGCTCTCCAGTTACCTTGGTTCTCCCATGAGATCGAAATAACATCCACTTTACCGTTTCTCCTGGATTCCAAGTCGTGTCTTCGAACTTAGCCGATTTAAGTTGTTCGATAAAAGCCAAATAAATATCTCCATAGCCAGCCTGATCAAAGCCATATTTAATATCACCGGCATAGCGGTCAGCCAGCATTTTCATTACTTCTGGAGTTGGAATTTTCCCCCGAACTCGGGCAAAGGTAAAATGACCGATTGATTTTATCTTCTTAACTTCAGCTGAAGCACTGGCAACTAAGCAAAAAACCAAAAATACTGAAACCCAAATCAAAGCATTTTTGCTTTTCATCCCACTACCTCCAATATTTTCTTTATTTTATGCTAAAACATTAAACCTTTATTGGTCAAGTAAAATTTTTATAACCTTATTATTATTACAATAAGTTAAAGCCGAATTCGTATTTAAATAATTTTCAGAATTTATAATTTTTTAGGTTTTAAATCTATTAGGATTAATAGGTCGATAATTTTCGAGATGGAGGGGGGCCAGCTTTATAAATCAAAAAATAATTCGGTAGAGCTTTTAAGCCTTTAGGATTGAAGTTTTTAAAGTCGGGCGAAATTAAGGCTGATCTGCTTTATCCACCCTGAATCGCGTCCGGCTGAACTCAGGGCTTCTTTGATAAGATCAATACTGGAAAAATTCTTTTCCAGCATCCCAGTTAGCAGCTTTCTGGCTTCTCCGGGCTTTATTTCCGGATGGGCCTGGATACCCCAGACTTTGTGCCCTTTGAGCCGGAAAGCCTGAACCGGACATTTCTTGCTTCGAGCAATGATTTCAAACTGCTTTTCATCCAGGTTATAAACTTCATCATAGTGAGAAGAAAAAACAAAAAGCTTTGATTTTGGCCCAAATAGCTCATCTTCTTTTAATACTTCTATTTCTATCCAGCCAATTTCTGGCTGGGCCGCTCTCCTTACACTTTTCGGACCGGCTAAAGCCAGAGCCAAAAGCTGGTGGCCATAGCAGCTACCTAAAATGGTTAATCCCCTTTTAACCGCTTCCCGAATTAGCTCTATTTCAGGAATTACCCAGGGATCCTGGTCAACAATGGAAGCCTCTGAACCAGTAATAATTAGATGGGTATAGCCTTCCTCCAGAGAAGGCCACTGGCCTTCAACTGCTCGAAACGCCTGGTAGGGGAGATCAATCCAGGAAGTCCAATGTTTAACCGGATTGTAAATTTCCGGCCAGAGTGAATTGTCTACAATAGCCAATTTCTTCATTTTAATTGCCCATTTCAATAAAAATATGTTGAAATTATACTGAAAATTTTGTAATAATAATAGGAAAAAATTAATAACCTATTTTAGCATTAATAGAATCACAGGATTGGATAGAAGAGAATGTCTGAGTGTAAGTTGATTTTTTATGATTCCCAGCATTAATAAATAGATTTATAAATTTAAGGAGACACCGAGGTGAATATTGTAAGAGAAGAAACCGAGCTTCACGTTACCACCCCTGATGAGCCCGGCATTTTTGGTCGGGTGCTGGGAACCTTAGCCAATGCCGGAATCAATCTAAGAGCTTACTGTGTTATATCTAAAGATGGTAAAGGGCATTTCTATTTAGTTACTGCCGATAATGAAAAAGCCGAGAGTGCCTTAAGAGCCCTTGGCTATAAAATAAGAATCAGCAAAGTGATTACAGTCGAAGTAGCTGACCGCATTGGGGTCGGAGCTGAAATTGGGGCTCTTCTTGGTGGAGCTGTGATTGATATCAAGTACTCTTATGGTTCTTCAGCCGGTTCAGGCCGAACCCTCCTTGTTTTCAAGACAAGCAATAATAAAAAAGCCCTGAAAACTTTACAATAGGATTTTTAAAACGGAATATTGAAAAGTTATTTGACAAAAGCTTCGATTTGAAATAGAATTTCATCTTAAAGATATTAAGGAGGACATTATGGCGAAAGCTGAACCCAATGTCGTTCCGCTGTGCGACGTACTACTCGTTTTATTGATTATTTTTATGGTTATTACTCCCATGGTTCAGATGGGCATTGATGTTAAACTTCCTGAAGTCCAAGCTGATACCTCTAAGGGCAGTCAGGATCCTAATGTTATCGTTCTTACCATAAAGAAAAATGATATGGTGGAAATACAGAGAAATCCTCTAGAACTAAGGATGTTGTTGGAAGAATTAAGGCGTTTGTATGCTGCCCGCCAGGATAAAACAATTTTCATCCGGGCCGATTCCAAACTCCCCTTCAGCAAGATAATGGAAGTGATGGATATTTGCAAGGGAGCCGGAGTTGAGACTCTGGCGATTATTCCAGAGCAATTCACCGAAGAATAACCAAATAATTAATTCTTTGTTATGGCAAAAAAAGGGGCTAAAAAATTGCCCCTTTTTTTATTTAGCCTTTTATTTTGTTCAGTTTACTTTTTTATAATTGGACCAATTACCTCTCTCGAAATTACCAGCCTCTGGATTTCGTTGGTTCCCTCATAAATCTGAAGCAATTTGGCATCCCGAACGAGTTTTTCTATCGGGTAATCTTTCATATAACCATAGCCACCAAAAATTTGAAGGGCCTCTAAAGAAGCTTTCATCGCCAGGTCAGAACCAAAGCATTTGGCCATAGCTGAATTCAACCCACAGGGTAGTCCCTGGTCCACCATCCAGGCAGCTTTCCAGACGAGCAGCCTGGCGGCTTCAATTTCCATCGCCATCTGGGCAATTTTAAAAGCGATTGCCTGAAAATTGGCAATAGCCTGGCCAAACTGAACCCGGGTTTTGGCATAATCAATTGCATACTCCAGGGCTGCCCGAGCAAGCCCAACTCCGGCTGCCCCCACTGCCGCCCTCGTCCGATCGAATGTCCGCATGGCAATTAAAAATCCCTGGCCCACCCGGCCAAGTATATTTTCAGCCGGCACCCGAACGTCCTCTAAAAATATTTCAGCGGTATTAGAAGCCCGGTGACCCATCTTGTCTTCTATCTTTCCGATAGTTATCCCGGGCGTCTCGCGTGGAACAATGAAGGCAGTAATTCCCCTGGCTCCTTTTTCTGGAGCAGCATTAGCAAAAATAACATAGAGGTTGGCCACTCCCCCATTGGTTATAAAGCATTTAGAACCATTAATTATATAATCAGTACCATCTTTTCTGGCTATTGTTTTTATGGCTGAGGTATCAGATCCAGCTTCTCTTTCGGTCAGGCAGTATGAAGCAAAAGCCATTTTCTGGGTAAAGGGGGTTAAGAATTTTTTCTTCTGTTCCTCAGTTCCATAAAGAATTATCGGAGTAAAGGCCAGAGAATTAGCCATCATCGTGGTATACATTCCAGCACAGCCCCAGGCTAACTCTTCAGAAATAATAGCCATCTCCAGATCAGATAAGCCACCGCCGCCATATTCCACTGGAACATTACAGGTTAGAAACCCAGCTTCAAAAGCTTTTTTCATGACCTCTTCTGGGAATTTTTCTTCCCGGTCATAAAAGGCCGCCTTGGGTCTCATTTCTTTTTCAGCAAAAGAATGAGCCATTTCTTGTAATGCTTTTTGTTCTTCAGTAAGCTCAAAAGCAATCACTTAGCACCTCTCTTGAAATAAATTTTAAAATGTCTGAAATATGGAGCTTTTATAATGGAATAGCCTAAATTTGTCAACCGGTTAGATTGTTGCGGGCCTCTCCGACTCCATCCCCAATGTCCAGGTTGAAAAAATCGGACTCTTATTATATAAAAAGTTTTTAATAATAAATGTTATCAAAAAGGATTAATAAAATGAGAGTTTTTGATTCGATAGCTATCGGCCTCCCCGAAATCTTGCTTCCAGTTGAAGGAATTGATCTAATCCGATGGGCAGTAATCGCCTGCGATCAATACACTTCTGAGCCAGAATACTGGCAAAAGGTAGAAAATTTTGTTGGGTCCTCCCCTTCTACCCTTCATCTTATCTACCCAGAAGTATATCTAAATGCTCCCGATAAAGAAATCAGAATCGCCAAAATCCAAGCCACCATGAAAGAATACTTATCCCGGGGCATTTTTCGCTCGGTAGAAGGACCCGTCTACGTCGAAAGAGAAACCGCCCATGGGATTCGAAAAGGATTACTGCTGGCGGTGGACCTGGAAAAATATGATTACCAACCTGGGGCCAGCAGCTTAATCCGGGCGACTGAAGGCACTATTCTCGATCGGATTCCGCCCAGGGTAAAAATCCGGGAAGGTGCCGCTTTAGAAGTTCCGCACATTATGATCCTGATTGATGATGAGACCAATTCGGTTATTGGCCCGGTTACTGATCATAAAAATGAATTTCAGCTGCTCTATGATTTTGATCTGATGTTTGATTCTGGACGAGTTTCTGGCTATTTGGTAAATCAACCCCGGGTAGAAAAAATGATTATCAACGGGTTGGAAAATTTGGTTCAGACAGAAAAGTTCTGCCAGAAATATAACTTACCTGAAGGAACACCGCCTTTGCTATTTGCCATGGGGGATGGCAATCATTCCCTGGCAACCGCTAAAACTATCTGGGAAAAAGTCAAGAATAACCTCAAGGACTCGAGACAGCTCCAAAACTCTCCGCTTCGCTATGCCCTGGTGGAGGTGGTTAATCTGCATGACGAGTCCTTAGTATTTGAGCCTATTCATCGAGTATTATTTGAGGTGATAGTCCCGGAAGGCTTCGAAAAGGATTTTGAGGACTTTTTTAACGGCGCGGTTCAAATCAAAGAACACCATTCCTTTGAACAGCTCCGGTCGGAGGTAAATTCCAAGAAAAAAAATGAGCAGGTGGCTGGAATAATTTATAAGGATTCCTATAAATCAGTTCGCTTTCTGCAACCCGTTTACAATCTGACGGTGGGAACACTCCAGAATTTCCTGGATGATTACCTTCAGAAAAAGGCCGCTTCCGGTGTCGATTACGTTCACGGTGATGATTCCCTAATTAACATAATAAAGAAAAAAGAAAGGAGCATCGGCTTTTACCTGCCAGCCATGGACAAGAATGAATTTTTCCGAACAGTAATTTTAGACGGTGCGCTTCCCAGGAAGACTTTTTCGCTGGGCGAAGCCTGGGAAAAACGTTTTTATCTCGAAGCCAGAAAATTGATAGATTAAAATAATGGTCGAAGCTTAGTTAACACAATTATTTCTGGAAACTTTTTTAGCCTTTTTCAAAAAATTTTTTCTTACTGCTTAATCTTTTCCAGAGCTTTGGTCTGCTGGAGGCTAACCCAGAGCTCTTCTGGGCGGGTGTTTTCCTCAACCTTCAATTCTACTACTGGAATTCCCCTCTGGTTGAAGAAACCAACCAAAGGCTCGGTTCTTTCCCGATAAATCTGGTGTCGACGGCTGATTATATCGCTACGGTCATCCATTCGCTCAGATCGTTCGCCATCGAGATTAGCGGCCAGGCGCTTCCTAGCTACCTCTTCAGAGCAGACTAAGTACAAAACCAGCCTGAGATCAACCAATCCCCGAAGCCAATTTACCTGGCCAACGTGACGGGGCAATCCATTTAAAACCAACCAATCTTCAGGCAAAACCTGATGAGTTTGAAGATAATAATGGAAAATTTTTTTAACTAATTCTTTATCTTCTTCCTCAAACAATGTGCCTGATTCAACAGACAATCGAAGCCGTTCAATTTCGCTGAGGCTAAAATAATTTTCAAATGGAAGATTAAATGGAGTCCCGGCTAAAAAGTCGGTTTCCTGGGTATTTCGGGCAGACGAACTCTTCAGGAGATCTTCTGAACGAGAGTTATGTCCAGGTTTACTTCTGGGAATCGGTGGGCTTAAATTTTTTCTGTCGGAAGCTGAACTTTCAATTTCCTTAGCCAGTGAAAAACCTGGATTATTCTTCTCCCTCAATTGGAAATTCTTTAAAATGGCTCGCAATTCCCGCCCAAAATCAAAATGATGCAGGTGATGGCCGTAGATTATTTTCTTCTCGAGGAAATCACCAAAAGGAGTCTTCCCTGCCCCGGGCAATCCCAAAAGCAAAATAGCCTTGAAAATAGAATTTTTCATCCGTCTTTTCGGGACTTTCTGCACTCGGGCTATTAATAGCTCCATATTCAAGCAAATTTTGATTTTAAAAATCTCAAAGATAGATTTAAACTTGGCTAAAAGCAATAATAACAAATGCGCCCGGCAGGGCTCGAACCTGCGGCCTTCTGATTCGTAGTCAGACGCTCTATCCAGCTGAGCTACGGGCGCCCTTATGGCTTTTATAAAACTGCATAAATATTAACTTATAGGATTAAATTTTTCAATCCGAAGACCGCTTTTTTTCTTCTAAAAAACAAAATTGATAAGATTAAAGCAAAATCAAGATATTTTAAGGACAGCTGAGCCATTTATCTGACTGTGCTTTACCTCCAGCAGGGCCTGGTTAGCTTTCTCCAGGGGATAGATTTGAATATCTGTTTTGACTGGAATTTCAGAGGCTATTTTAAGGAATTCAACCCCATCCTGCCTGGTAGCATTAGCCACACTGGTGAGTGATTTTTCGAAATAAAGTTCTTTTTCGTAATCGAGGGGAGGAATTTGGCTCAGATAGATTCCCGCCAGGGCTACAGTCCCGCCTCTATCTATAACTCTTAGGGCTTGGCGGGCTAATTCTCCAGCCGGGGCAAAGACTATTACCCCATCGAGCTTTTGCGGAGGAATTTCATCCGGAGAGCCAACCCAGGTAGCTCCGAGTTCAAGGGCATGTTTTCTATGTTCTTTGCTTCGGGAAAAGACATAAACTGGGCATCCCCAGTATCGAGCTACCTGAATGGTTATATGAGCCGAAGCTCCAAAACCAAAAAGTCCCAGCTTCTCTCCTGGTCTTATCCGGCTCAACCTCAAAGCACGATAACCGATAATTCCACCACAAAGAAGAGGAGCCGCTTTTTCATCCGGGATATCATCGGGAAGTTCATAGGCGAACTTTTCCGGCACGACCATATATTCAGCATAACCACCATCTACCTGATAGCCAGTAAACTTAGCCTCCAGGCAAAGATTCTCCCTTCCGCGGCGACAGAAGCGACATCGCCCGCATGAACTATAAAGCCAGGCCACCCCCACCCGGTCATGAAGTTGAAAAAGGTTAACCCCTTCCCCAGTTCGTTCTACCCGGCCAACTACCTGGTGCCCGGGAATCCGGGGCAGATTTACCGCCGGTAGTTCTCCTTCCACTGTATGAAGATCGGTATGACAAACCCCGCAGTAATTTATTTTTATCAAAATTTCTCCCTCTTTAGGAACTGGAGTATCTATTTCTTGTAATTTAAGCGGTTCCTCCTCCACTGGTTTAAATTCAGAAAGAACCATAGCTTTCATTTTTTCTCCTTTTGACCTCCCTCCTTAAATGATTTTAAATTTTCCGCCTTTCTCTTGAGTCTATCAATCCTTCTCTGAAAATCTTCTTCATACCCGGGACTGACTCCCCGGGCCAGAGCCAGGCCATCCAGAGCATACTTGAGGGCTTCTTCAGGATTTTTGGCCTGATGCTCAAAGTACATAGCCAGTTCTCGAAAGCATTCCAAATCTTCACTTCCTTCCACCAGCTCTTGCCACAGCCGGAGGGCTTTTTCCCATCGTCCGCTCTTCTTGAAATGATGAGCTAAATTTTTTTTCACTTTAACTGAGACTTCCCCAGGAAGCTTCTTATCCAAAGCCCTCTCGTAAAGAACTACCGACCTTTCCACTTCCCCGGCTCTTTCCCAGATTTTACCGACTCCAAATAGATCCAGGGCATCAGCTTCCAACTGGTCTTCCTCCACGCTTTTGGCTACTAATACAGCTCCAGCCACGACCACTCCGTAAAGCGACATTATGTCTTCCTGATTGTGATAAAGAATCGGTTCAACCAGCGAAAAATCCTGATTTCGAAGGTACTGAAAATACCGCCAGGGGATTTCTTCTGAGGGGATATCTTCAGCTCGGTCTGCCCCCAGATGTTCCAGAGCTAAATTATAAAGCCGGCAGCTTTCATACTTATGCTTCCAGAGATACCTGGCAGAAAAAAGAAAATCCAGGTGGGGCAACCCTTCCAGCGGAAACGGCAGCCGATTGAGGGCAAACCGGGTTTCCAGCAGGGGAAGATCAAAACCCTTGCCATTATAAGAAACAATTGAGCTGAATTTCTTGTCTTCACAAAGAGTTTTTATTTCTTGAAGCATTCTCGCTTCTGCAGCTAAATCATTGAGAAAAAACTGTATTATTTTGAAAGCCTCATTTTCAAAATAACCGAGACCAACAAGAAACGGAACAGTGCCTGTTCCTCCAGCCAGACCGGTAGTTTCCAGGTCGATAAAAAGTGCTTGAGAGAGAGATAAAAGTTCAAAAGCTTCATCACGACTCAGAAGGGCCAATACCTTTCCAGGAATATTAAGTCCCAAAGATATCGGTATCTGGCCGTAGCGAGAACTTAAATTAAATTTATTTTCTAAAACCAGATAGGGTTGATCTTTTCGGGCTGAAGCGAGCTCACTTACTTCCATCCGGGATTGATTTCTTGACTCAAGGGGTGCTTTCCTGGAAAGAGCCAATAACTTTTCCAGTTTTTCCTTAGTGGTTAAATCTTTTCGAGAATTAAGATTTTTCCAGATTTCTTTGACTTTATCCTGCTGGTTTGACTGATTTCTGGCTTTTCTTCTTAAAGTTTCTCTTAATTCATCAATATCCATCAGCCTTCCTCTCTTTTCAGCTTCTTTTCCGGCAGCTCTGCTGCCTTTACCCATTCTTCTCGGACAATAATTTCCCTTTTTCTTATTTTCTAACCAAATTTAATATAATCCAATTTTCTTCTGGTTGCAAAAATCTGACTTGAATTTCTCCCGGCGCTCAATATACTAAAAGAAAAAATCAAACGAAAGGTTAAGACCAGTTGAAAGCCAGAGATTTTTTAGCTTTTGACCTCGGAGCAGAAAGCGGTCGAGCCATCCTCGGGCAGTTGGAAAATGATAAATTGCAACTTCGCTTGATCCATCGCTTCCCTAACAAAACTATTCTTCTCGAAAATCATTTACACTGGAATATTTATTATCTATTTGAAGAAATAAGAACAGTTTTGCAGAAATGCCAGCAAGAGGAGTTCAACCCCATTAGTCTCGGAGTAGATACTTGGGGGGTCGATTTTTGTTTATTAGATGCCAAAGGAAACATTTTGACTCTACCCTATTGTTATCGGGATAAATCTTTTCCCCGGGCGATGGAAAAGTATTTCCAAAACTTTTCAGCTGATGAGCTTTATTCTCTTACCGGGATCCAGTTTCTGCCTTTTAATTCTCTGTTCCAGTTATATGCCTATCTGGATGAAAACCCCGAATTGCTGAAGCTGGCTGATAAATTTCTTTTCACTCCTGATCTCATTAATTATCTTCTTACAGGGAAAAAAGCTACCGAGCTTACCATTGCTTCCACTTCTCAGCTCCTCTCCCCATTTTCCCGGAAGTGGCAGCCAGAGCTTCTGGAAAGAATGGGGATTTCCCCGGCTATTCTTCCTGAAATCAATCAGCCGGGAACTGTCCTTGGAAATGTTTCAGGCTGGCTGGTGGCCGAGGGGCTGCCAGATATCCTGGTAATTCAAGTGGCCAGCCATGATACAGCTTCGGCTGTGGCCGCGGCTCCTGGCCGGGGAGACGATTGGCTTTACATCAGCTCTGGAACCTGGTCCCTGGTGGGGGTGGAACTTGAAGAGCCAGTGGTTTCAACCGCTTCCTTTGCAGCCAACTTTACCAATGAAAGTGGAGTCAGGCAAACCATCCGTTTTCTCAAAAATGTAACCGGGCTCTGGCCGCTTCAACAGTGCCGAAAAATCTGGTCCAGACAGATAGACTGGACTTATGAGCAGTTAGTAGAACTCGCTCGAAATTCAGAACCTTTCCAATTTTTTATCGACCCTGATGCCCCTGAATTTCTCCAGCCAGAAAATATGGTTGAAGCCATTATTTCTTTTGTTGCCCAGACCAGACAGAAAAGCCAGAAAGATATGGGTATCATCGCCAGAGCTATTTTAGAAAGTCTGGCCTTTAAATACCGCTTGGTGGTAGAAGAATTAAAGGCGATAACCGGACGGCAGTTTAGAAAAATCCATATCATTGGTGGTGGCTCTCGAAATAATTTGTTAAATCAATTTACAGCTGAAGCTACTGGCTTAACGGTCTATGCCGGCCCAGATGAAGCCACCTCAGCCGGAAACATTTTAGTCCAGGCGTTAGCCCTGGGAGAACTCGACAGCTGGCCCCGAATCAGGGAAATAGTCAGACAATCGTTTGAAATTAAAGAATTTCAGCCCCAAAATCCTGCTCTCTGGGATAAACATTATGCCGACTTTCTGGAAATCATGGCCCGGTCCAGAAAGTAAAGTCAATTTTTGCTGGGTAATTCTGGCTAAATTGATTGAAGGCTGTCTTGACAATAAGACGGGAAATAATAATAATCAAAAAGGCCGAGGAGGGTAAAAGATGGATGACCGAACCATAGAGAAGCAATATTTTGAAGCTAAGCAAAAATTTGCCGAGCTGGAAATTGATACAGAAGAAGCCCTCGGGCGATTGAAAAACTTCCAGCTATCAATTCATTGCTGGCAAGGCGATGACGTCAGGGGTTTCGAATACCATCCATCGGAGCTGAGTAGATCTGGTCTTCAGGTGACCGGAAATTATCCTGGACGGGCCAGAAATGTCTCTGAACTCCGGCAAGATATGGAAAAAGCTCTGTCTTTAATTCCCGGGAAGCACCGGGTCAACTTGCACTCAATATACGGTGAATTTAACGGACCGGTAGAAAGAAATGAATATGAGCCCAGTCATTTCCGGGGCTGGTTAGAATGGGCTAAGGCTAATGACCTGAAACTGGATTTCAATGCTACCTGCTTTGCCCATCCAAAGGCAGCCGACGGTTTAACCCTCAGTAATCCCAAAAAAGAGATCCGGAAATTCTGGATTGAGCATGTTAAAAACTGCCGGAAAATTGCCGCCTTTTTTGGGCGGGAACTGAAATCCTTTTCCATTCATAATCTCTGGATTCCAGATGGCCTTAAAGAATGGCCCTCAGACCGCTGGCTATATCGAAAATGGCTCTATGAATCCCTTGAGGAAATTTTTGAAATCGATTACAGCCAAACCCAGCTTAAAGATTCTCTGGAAAGCAAACTTTTTGGAATTGGCAGTGAGGCCTTTGTAACTGGGTCGCACGAATTTTATTTAGGATATGCTCTAAAAAAAGGCAAAATGGTCTGCTTAGACCTGGGACATTTTCATCCAACTGAATTGGTAGCTGATAAGCTTTCAGCTATTTTGCCATTTACCGGAGAAATCCTGCTGCACCTCAGCCGGGGCCTGCGCTGGGATAGTGATCATGTGGTCATATTAAATGATGAAATTGAGATTTTATGTCAGGAAATCGTCAACGCTCCAGCCCCAGAAAAAATATATCTGGCCCTTGATTATTTTGACGCCTCTATGAACAGAATCGGTGCCTGGGTGTTGGGAGCAAGAGCAACCTTAAGAGGCCTGCTGAGAGCTCTTCTTCTGCCCTGGAAGCAAATTAAAGAAGCCGAACTTAAAGGCGACAGCCTAACCAAACTGGCCTGGAGGCAACTATCTCAGGAGTTACCTTTTGGTCCAGTTTGGGATTATTACTGTCTTAGCCTGAATGTCCCCCCGGAAAATTTATGGCTGTCAGAAGTTAAAAGCTACGAAAAAAACATTCTCAGCCAGCGGGATTAAGGCTGCCTGATTGACAACTTTTGATTGAATTTGACTGATTATTCCAAAAAAAATTAAACTATTAACGGCCGTATAAAAACATGCCTTTAGAAGAAAAAGTTCGCCAGGCCCAAAAATCAACCGAGGAAGTCGATCCTCGGGCGATCCAGAAAGTAAAAGAACTCCTTCTTTCCTTAGCCAATACTATTTCAGCTCTAAAAATTTTCCCGGCCCATCATACCTCAGCTATCCATTTTCGCCAGGATTTCATCACCAAGTTTAAAAGCTTTCTGGAAGAGTACCAGCAACTGGAAATAGAGATGGGAGAATATGCCTTTTTCTATCAGGGAAAGCAGGTTTACCAGGACGAAATTTCCAGTAAAAGTCTTCCCTTCCTTTTTTATAAAGACGGCCTCAGACTGTTAGTTTTCTACCAGGGAATGGATGAGCAGGAAATAAATGAATTTTTAGAATTAGTCCGAACAGAATCAGCCAAGACCGCTGAAGAGTCTGACCTGGTAAATGCCCTGTGGCTTAAAGATCTGCCCAACGTTCAGTATTATGCTCCCGAAGAATTCATAGAAAATCGAATCCTGGAAGAAAGAGCCGAGACCTTGAGTAAAAAGGGCCTTCAAATAATCCCCCAGGAGCTGGCCAACAAAGCCATCGAAATTACTGTCGATCGGTCAAGCCTCTTTTCAGGAAAGGTGGAACTAAAACCAGAAGAAAAGCAAGCTCTGGAATCATTTACTGAGGAAGAATTCTTGGAGTTACCAGAAAATTGGCAACAGAGTTTTTATTTTGAAGGCGAACAGCAGAAAAAAGAATCAACCCCGGAAGTTAGCCAGCCGGAAGAAAAGGCCATTCCAGCCGCCAAAAAAATTCCTTCAGAACTTTCTCTCACCCAGGAAGAACTTAAGCAGCTCAATCAGTTGGTAGAAAAAAATCGCCAGCTTTCGGCCGAAGAGGAATTTTTGAACTTGATGATGGAAATCTTAGCCCAGGAAAAAGACTTGAACCAATTCCAAACCAACCTGAATATTCTTTATGATTTTTACCAGGAAAATATTAAGAACGGCCACTTCAATATTCCCATCCAGCTCAACCAAAAAATAAAAGAACTTAAGGCGCTGCTCGCCTCTGAGCCTGATAGCAAAATACCTTTATTAGAGGACTTCTTAAATCGGACTTCTGATTTGAAACTTTTTGACGAAATCAGAAAGCTGGTAAAAGAAAGAGTTGAATTGAACTTTTCGGCCCTGTTTGATTATCTGGCCCAATTTGGCGAGACAGCTTTGCCCTTTTTAGCCGAGCTATATGAATATATTGACTACCAAGAATATAGAGACAAAACTAAAGAACTATTCCAGAATAAAATTCAGTTTGATCCCGGCTTAATTGTTAGCCTAATCGACGATCAGCGACCACAGCTGACCGCGGCCATTATCGAAATAATGCGAAGCCAACCCGGGAAAAAAATTATCCCTCATTTCTCCAGTTTCCTTACTCTATCCAACCAGGAACTAAAAATTAAAGCCATTGAAGCCCTGAGCTCATTTAGTGACGAAATGGCCAATCGGATTTTGTTAGGCTTTTTAGAAGATAGCTCCCAGGAAGTTCGATTGAAAGCTACGACCAGTTTGAAGTTTCTTGGGGATACAGCTAAATTGAAGCAATTGATGAAAGAAGTTTTTACCAAGAAATTTAAGGAAAAACACTATGAAGAGAAGAAGGCTTTTTTTGAATTCTTGGGGAAAACCCGAAGCCAGGAAGCTTTTGATTTTTTAAAGAAAGTTTTTTTAAAAAAATCTCTCCGCCCTTCTATTACCGAGCTCCGCTTAGGCGCGGTCGCCGGGCTTGAAGCCATGGAAACAAAAGAAGCGGTGGAAGTGCTACGCCGGGGAGAAAAGATTTTTAATCGAAAAGTCCGGGAAGCAGCTGCCTCAGCTCTGGTTCGTTTAACCTTAAAAAAATCATCAAGGAAATAAAATGGTCGAAAATATCTCTACTGCTGGCGAAATCAAAGAAGCTGGCTTAGCCAGCCAGAAATTGGCTATAAATTTCTTAATCCGATTTTATCTGGTTTACAAGATTTTAAAATTATATGCTGAAAATAATGAATTGATTCAGGAGCAAACCGAACTTCTTTTCCAGGACCTGCAAAGATTAAAGGAGACAGCCGGGGAAGTGATTTTTCGAATCAAGCGGGAATCAATTTTCTTTAACCAATCGAGGCTGAAATTCTCGATCGCCAACTATCCTATTTTCAAATTCTTGCTGGAAGAATTTCGGAAAAAAGAGATTGGCCAGCTGATTTTTTACCCTGAGCTTTCCAAGCCGGAACTGGTAAAGGCTATGGGGATAATCAGCCAGAAAAGAACTTCAGCCGATCCTTTCGTAGAGATAATCAGCGAACTCGGAAATCAAGGAATAACTGGGGTAGGTCTGGAAAAAATTGAGGCCGCCGAAAAATTGCCCAGCCCCGAAAAAAGCTCGGCCCGGCTTTTTTTCCTGAGCATTCTTCATTTAAGAGAAATATCAGAAAGAAATAAAGAAAATGAAAAAATTAAGCTTAACACCACTCGAAGGCTTATTCAATCAATTTTCAATCACCTGATAGATAACGAATCATTTTTGATGGGACTGACCAATATTAAGAACCATGATGAATATACCCTTAATCATTCAGTCAATGTTTGTCTCCTGGCAATCGCTCTTGGTCGGCGATTAGGATTATCGAGAGCCGAATTAGTTGACCTGGGAATAGCTGCTTTTTTCCACGATTTAGGAAAGATTGATACCCCGCTCGAAATTTTAAATAAGCCAGGGCAACTGACGGAAGAAGAAAGGAAAATAATGGAACTCCATCCGCACCAGGGAGCAGAAAAGCTGATTCAGTTGAGAGAGTTCCGGCGCCTGCCGCTAAGTGCTATCCACGTGGCTATGGAGCATCATATCAAGGAAGATCTGACTGGCTACCCCCGTTATCGAATTAAGAATGATATCAATCTTTATAGCCGCATCGTCAAGGTCTGCGATTTTTTTGATGCCATTACCACCAAGCGCGTCTACCGGAAAAAAGTTTTCACCCGGGCAGAAGCACTCAGCTTGATGCTGGAGTATATCGGGAGTGAATTCAATCCCCTTATTCTAAAAACTTTTGTTCAAATGATGGGTGTCTTTCCGATTGGTTCTCTGGTCTTGCTCAATACCGGAGAAATCGGATTGGTAGTGGAGAATAATCAGGAATCCAAATTCATGCTGAGACCCAGAGTGAAAATAGTTGTTGACTCGCAGGGAAACAAGATCGACGGAGAAGTGGTGGATTTAACAGAAGTTGATCCTGAAGCCAAAAAATATCGACGAACAATTGTCAAAGAAATAAACGGTGAAGAGTATGGTCTAAACGCCGCTGATTATTTTCTGGCCAGGGTAGAAACCTGAAAGCCAAAGGGTCTTCTTCTGGAGATAAAAAATGATAAAAATTACAGATGCTTATCCTGCTGGAAATCAGGTCGGCCAGAATAATTTTAACTAAGATTAAAATGATTTTTATTCCTAAATATTGGAGAAAGAATAATGCCTCTTTACCCACCTTATGACCTTAGAGTTGAATACTTAAAGTGCCCACCGGCGCTGGACATTCCCCGGCCGAGGTTCTTCTGGAAAATGAAAAGCGATCTGCGGGGAGATTATCAAACTGCTTATCAAATAATAGTAGCTTCAGAAAGGGAAATTGCCGAAAAAGAAATTGGCGATTTTTGGGATAGCGAAAAAGTAATAAGCCAAGCCTCTACCCACATACCCTATGCCGGAGAGGAACTTTTGAGCTGCCAGAAATACTTTTGGAGGGTCCGCTGGTGGAATTCTTCCGGTCAAGTAAGTCCTTACAGCGAAGTAGCTGTTTTTGGTACCGGTTTCATGGGCCTCTCCAAATTTCGAGCCAACTGGATTTCTATGGCTGACCCGGAATCTTTTTTGGCCGAAAAAACTATTCTTCTTGGTCAAGAAGAGGCTCCAAATATTCAGTACAAGGCCATTTACCTAAGAAAAGAATTTAGCTGCCGGGGCAGGGCGATTCGAGCTACCGCCTACATCAGCGGCCTCGGATATTATGAGCTTTATTTAAATGGCCGGAGGATTGGAGACAGCCGGCTCGATCCTTGCTGGTCTGATTATCGTCAGGTTGCTTTTTACTCGGTCTATGAAGTAACCGAGCTCATCTCAGACAAAAATGCTATCGGGGTTATCTTAGGGAACGGTCGGCATATTAAAAAATACGGCTATGATCAGCCGAAACTGATTTTCTGGTTGGAAATATATTATGAAAAAGGCGGCTTTGAGGTTATTACCAGTGATGATACCTGGAAAGCAGCCCACGGACCGGTTGAAGAAAACGGACTTTATTTCGGTGAAAATTATGATGCCAGAAAGGAGCAGCCTGGCTGGAATAATTACGGCTTCGATGATTCCAGCTGGAAAAAAGCCGTGTTAGTTTCAGGGCCACCGTTAGCCGCTCAAAATATCCCTCCGATAAAAATCAAAGCGCGCCTGAAGCCTGTAAATATTATTTCCTTTGACCGTGGGGTTTATGTATTTGATTTTGGCCAGAATATTTCAGGTTGGGCCAGGCTCAAAGTCCAGGGTCCCGAAGGAACTACTATCAGATTGAGGTACGCCGAGCTCCTTAACGAGGATGGCAGCCTTAATTCAGCGACCAACGATAATGCTCGGGCGACAGATATCTACATTCTTAAAGGTCAGGGAGAAGAAATATTCGAACCTCATTTTACCTATCATGGATTCAGATACGTGGAGCTGGCCGGATTCCCGGGAAAGCCCGATTCCGAAACTCTGGAAGCCTGTTTTATTCATTCTGATGTGGAAGAGACCGGTTCATTTGAATGTTCTAATCCTCTAATTAATCAAATTCACCGCAATATAATTAATTCCCAGAAAGCCAATCTGATGAGCCTTCCAACCGATTGCCCCCAGCGGGATGAACGCCACGGATGGCTGGCTGATGCCTTAATGACGGCCGAAGAGGCCTCTTTTAATTTTGACCTGGCGGCCTTTTACAACCATTTTATTAACTTAATTCGACAGGCTCAAAAAGAAGATGGCAGCCTGCCGGATTTTGTTCCTCCCTACAATCCAAGAGTTTATCCAGCTGACCCAGCCTGGGGATCAGCCTATATCAGTCTTTGCTGGCACCTTTATCAATATTATGGCGACCGGGATATTCTTCGGAGGCATTTCCAGAATCTTAAAAATTACATAGATTTCCTGAAAAAAAAGTCTACCGGAAACCTGCAGTTAGTCCTGGGAAAATATGGCGACTGGTGCCAGCCGGGAAGCTTGGTCCCAAAGAAAACTCCAGTAGAATTGGTGGCTACCTGGTTTTATTATCATGATATCCTTATTTTTTCCGAAATCTGCGAATTAGTCGGAAGGCAAGAAGAAGCTCGAGAATACCGAGAACTATCAAACCAGATTAAAGCTGCTTTTAATGGGGCTTTCTTGGAAAAGGACCAGTACAAAGCAATAAGGCAAGGACCGATTGATCGGCTACCTGATCAAACCTCAAATTTGCTTCCTCTTTATCTTGATTTGGTGCCGGAAGACTGCCGGTCAGCTGTCTGGCAGAATCTTTTAGAATCAATTATCGTCCACCATGATTATCACCTTGATACAGGAATAATTGGCACCCGTTACCTTCTGGATGTCCTGAGCCGCTTTGACCGCCCGGAAGTGGCTCTTAAAATTATCCTTCAGGAAAGCTACCCGGGCTGGGGATATATGATCCGGGAAGGAGCTACCACTCTCTGGGAAAGGTGGGAAAAGCTAACCGGCCGAGGAATGAATTCGCATAATCATGTAATGTTTGGCAGCCTGGATGCCTGGCTATATAAAAATCTGGTTGGCCTTCAGCCGATAGAATCGGGATGGAAAATATTCCGTTTAAAGCCCTTCGCTGAAGGAGAAATAAGCTGGGTCAAAAGCCAGGTTCAGACAATTTACGGAGAAATTGCCGTTAGCTGGGAAAAAACTGGAACAGAGTTCCTCTTGGAGCTGAAGGTACCCGTTGGCAGCCGGGCAAAACTTTATTTCCCCAAGCTTTGGCCAGTGAGCAAAATTCAGGAATCAGAAATTATCCTCTGGGAAGGTTCTGATTTTGTCATCCCCGAAAATGCTTCTGGCCTTGCCCCAGCGGAGAAAAATCACTCCCCGGTCTTCTGGGTGGAAGCTGGTGATTACCGGTTTAAGATGGGAAAAATATAAATTCTCCCCATCTATTCAAATCCCCTGGTCAGAGCTTCAGAGAGCTATTCCTGAAACTTTCTGAAAAGGCGGGCTGTTTCGGCATAAGCCTGGATAGTTTTTTCTATCTCACTTTCCCGATGAGCAGTTGAGAGGCATCCGCCTCCATGAACTACGTGCACTCCATTGATTAAAAGCGCCAATTTTAAAATTTCTTCTCTTCTGAAAACATCGGAAACTTCTGGATTCCAGATATCTTCCGGGGTTTCATAAGTGGCTTTCTTTTTGGGGAAATTGACCATGAAAAAAGAACTGTTCGGAACAATTTCATTGACCTCGCCAGTGCAAACCACCTCTATCCCTTCCTCCTCAAAAGCTTTTTTAATTCCCTCTCTCAGCCTGGCCCCGAGCCTTCCAAGGTAAGGATATATATCTTTCTGGCGCTCGCTCAAGTAATCCAGCATCGCCAGTCCGGCTCTCATATACTCTTCGTGGGAAGAAAAAGTCCCGCCTTCAAAATGGACCCGAAGTTCTCGGGCGCCCGGCTTTTCGCATCCCTCCATTATTTCCGAGCGCCCAACTACCGCCGCTACTGCCTGCCCGCCACCAATCAGCTTACCGAATAAAGAAATGTCAGGTTGAACCTGATATAGCTTTTGCACCCCGGAGGCTAAAAAGCGAAAGCCGGAAATTATTTCATCAAATATAAGAATCACCCCGTAGCGGTCAGAAAGATTTCTGGCCAACTTCAGATATTCTGGAGAACAGAAAAGAAATCCTCCTACCCCAATGAATGGCTCTAAAATAAAAGCTGCCAATTTTGAGCCATATTTTTTAAAAATTTTTTCCAGTTGGTGGCCATCATTGAAGCGGGTAACCAAAATTTTTTTATAGAATTCAGCTGGCAGACCAGCCGAGTCCGGAGCGTTAAATCCAGACCCCGGGTAATATTTCACTCCCTTAAGGAGATAAGGGGAAGCTCCGTGCCATCCGCCGCCAACCTTCAAAATATATTCTCTTCCCGTAAACCCCATTGACAGCATGACGGCATAGGTAGCCGCCAGCGTTCCGGAGGTGGTAAACCTGACCTTATAATTTTGATATTTCAAACTTTTCAAAATTTTCTCGGCCAGCTCTACCTGGACTACGGTTTCAAAGCCAGTATGGAATGTTCCCTTTTTGACATATCGCTCGAGAGACTTTCGAATTATCTCGGGATTGTGACCAAGAATATTGGCATAATGACCCTGCCAGTAGTCAAGATATTCGTGACCGTCAATATCTTTAACCCGGCTTCCCCGGGCTGATTCTACGAAAAAGGGGTAAGGTTTCCACAAGCGAAGGGTATGACTACCACCTCGGACCATAACCTTTGAAGCCCGTTCAAAGAGAGCCGCGCTTTTGGGGGTCCTTTTCCGATATGCAGTTTCTAGATATTGCTGAAGCTTATTCATTTTACTTTTGTCTTTTTTTAGCGTATTATAAAATTGAATTTTAATTAAATCCTAATCAATGAACATTGTCAATGAATTATGGCTTTTTCTTTTTTCCAAAGAGTTGAAAATTTCCTTAAATTATACTAAACTTATAATAAAAGTGTAAATTAGCGGTTTTAACCCATTTTAATTTTAAAAGGAGAAGAATAAATGGAGCTTTTAAACCAGGAAGTCAGAGACTTCACCCAAAAAAAGTTTGAGGCTGAACTAATCAATCCGGTTAATTTGGTCTATTTTACCAAAGAAAAGAGCCCTTTAATAGTTCCGGGAAAAGAGCCGACCGAGGATTGCCTTTATTGTAAAGAAACCAAGCAATTGCTGGAAGAATTAACCAGCCTCTCTGATAAGATTAAGCTGATGGTCTATGATTTTGATAAAGATCAAGATAAAGTAAAAGAATTTCAGGTAGACAAGGTGCCGGCTATCCTGATAATTAATGATCAAGACAATGGGATCCGGTTTTTTGGCATACCTTCCGGATATGAATTTATGAGTCTGCTGGAAGCTATTGTTGATGTCAGCCGGGGCGAAACAGAGTTAAACGCCAAGACCAAAGAAGCTCTGAAAAAATTAAACAAAGCCGTGGAAATTAAAATTTTCGTCACACCCACTTGTCCCTACTGCCCGATGGCTGTCCGCCTTGGTCACCAGATGGCTCTGGAATCTCCTTTAGTAACTGCTTCCATGATCGAAGCCACTGAATTTCCAGAATTAGCCCAAAAATATGAAGTATATGGTGTACCTAAGACTATATTCAACGAATCCGTTACCTTAGAAGGGGCTGTTCCTGAAGAGGCCTTTCTGGAAAACCTGCTGAAAGCAGCTGGCCAAACAATCAGCTAATTTATCCATCTCTAACTTAATTTATTTATAATCAGTAAGTTAAACAGGATTATTTTATTGAAAATTGACAGGTAGAGGTATGGTGATATAATAAATTGAGAAATGGCTATTTTTAAAAAAAATAAACCCGTCAAGAAAGTTTGCATTGTCGGGCTCGACGGGGTCCCCTATTCGATGCTTCTAGACCTGGCGAAGACCGGCGTTATGAGCACTGTTGCCCGGTTGATAGATAGCGGCCACCTCCACCAGATGAAAGCCAGCCTGCCAGAGATATCGGCTGTTTCCTGGACAAATTTTATGACCGGAACTAACCCCGGCACTCATGGAATCTTTGGCTTTACTGATTTTAAAGGGGGCAGTTATGATCTCCGGGTGCCCAATTTTTTGGACTTGAAAACTGAAACCATCTGGGATAGTCTGGGACACCGGGGCTTAAAAAGCATCGTAATCAACCAACCCTCAACCTACCCGGCCCGAAGAATAAATGGGGTAATGATCTCTGGCTTTGTGGCCGTCGACCTGTCCCGGTCAGTTTACCCCCAGAGTTTCTTTCCTACGTTAGAGCAGATGGGTTACCAGATTGATGTGGATACTTCCCGGGTAGTGGATAATTTGAACTTTCTTTGGCAGGAACTCTCGAAGACAATGGCCAGCCATCAGAAGGCTCTAAATTATTTCTGGGAGCAGGACTGGGACCTATTCGAATTTGTAATTACCGGAACCGATCGCCTGCACCATTTTCTTTGGCCGGCTTATCAGGATAAAAACCATCCTTACCATCAGGCCTTCTTGGATTTCTATCAGCAAATAGACCGGATCATCGGGAAAATCCTGAATGGGTTTAAGAAGATGGACCAGGATGAAAGCCAATTCTTTCTCCTTTCGGATCATGGATTTACCGGCATAACCCAGGAAGTTTATCTCAATGCCTGGTTGGAAGAACAGGGTTACCTTTCTTTTACCACCCCGACCCCAAAAAGCCTGGAGGATATTTCTCCCAAAACTCTGGCCTTTGCTCTTGACCCAAACCGAATTTACCTGAACTTGAAAAACAAGTTCCCTCGGGGTCGAGTCGACCGGGCTGATAAAAAAGCCTTAAAAGAAGAAATCGCTCAAAAACTTTTGCAGCTTGAATATAAAGGACAGAAAGTAATTCGTCGGGTATTCAAATCTGAAGAGATATACAAGGGAAAATACGCTTCCCGAGGGCCCGATCTTATTGCTCTGTCTGAACCGGGTTTTGATTTAAAAGGCTCAATCAAGAAAAAAGAAATATTCGGCCGCAGTTATCTCCAGGGCATGCATACCTGGGACGATGCTTTCTTTTTGGCAACTGATGATTATGGTCCGGACCTGGCCATTGAAGACCTGGCGGGCATTATCTTAAAAAAAATTAAATGACGGCCAAAACAATAGAGAATTCAACTTATGATGTTTCTTCTTTCTGCCCATCCAAAAAAGTCATTCTGATTTTATTTTTCCTGCTTTTTTGCCTGCTAATTGCCAGGCCGGCTGAAGCTTATATCGGACCGGGAGCCGGTTTTGCCTTTTTATCCTCTTTTCTGGTTTTTATCCTGACATTTTTCCTGTCAATTTTTTCTTTGCTTTCCTGGCCATTCCGGTTATTATGGCGACTTCTTCGTGGCCAAAAAGCCTATAAAAATAGCCTGGTGGACAAAGTTATTATTCTCGGATTTGACGGAATGGATCCAGAATTAGCCGAAAAATACATGGCCGAAGGAAAACTGCCCAATCTCAGCCGCCTGAAAAAAGAAGGAACCTTTAGCCGCCTTCAAACGACCACTCCAGCTATCAGTCCGGTAGCCTGGTCTTCCTTTATGACTGGTTGTGAGCCTTCCAAGCATAACATTTTTGACTTTTTAAGTCGTAACCCCAAAACCTACCTTCCCGATTTATCCTCCGCCCGCATCGGTCCACCAACCAGGTTCTTGACTATTGGAAAATTCCGCCTGCCGCTCACCAGACCCGAAATCAGGCTTCTTCGTAAGAGCCAGGCTTTCTGGAAGATTCTGGGGGAAAATGGGATTTTTTCTACGGTACTCCGGGTGCCGATAACGTTCCCACCAGAAAAATTTGCTGGGCATCTGCTGTCAGGAATGTGTTTACCGGATCTCAAGGGCAGTCAGGGGACCTTTCTTTTTTATACTACTAACCCAGATAGAATTAGTAAAAAAGAAGGCGGCGAAAGCCTCCTGGTAAGTCGTCAAGGAGATATTATTGACACAATTATCCGCGGACCGGAAAATTCTCTTTTGAAAAAGCCGGAAGAAATCAGCTTGCCGCTCATAATACAATTTGGTTCCGACCCGAATAAAGTTACCATTAAGGTTTCCGGCCAGTCTTTTGAACTACAAAAAGGCGTCTTTTCTCCCTGGATAAAGCTGAGCTTCCCGACCGGCCTGGGAATGAAAGTAAGAGGGATAGCCAGATTCTATTTACTGAGCACTCAGCCTCACTTCGAGCTATATATTACTCCCCTGAATATTGATCCGGAAAAGCCGGCCCTGCCGATCTCTCACCCTTTTATCTATTCTTCTTATCTGGCTAAACTTTTCGGCAGCTATGTCACTCTGGGTGAAGCTAATGATACCTGGGCTCTAAACGAGGGAGTTCTCCCAGACCAGGCTTTTCTTGATTTAGCCTACTCTTTTCACCAGGACTGGGAAAATATTTTTTTCAATGCTCTGAAAAAAACAAGGAAAGGATTGGTGGCCTGCGTTTTCGAAACAACGGACAGCATCCAGCACATGTTCTGGCGTTATTTAGACAAAAGCCATCCAGCCTATCAGGCCACCGCTAACTTGACTGATGGCTTCAAAGTAATAGAAAATCTTTATCAGAAGATGGACGATTTGGTAGCCCGAGTGAGAGAAAAAATGAATGAGCGGACAGCTCTAATTATAATGTCCGATCATGGGTTCAAGCCTTTCCGCCGGGGAGTGAATTTAAATTCCTGGCTTTATCTAAATGGCTACCTTTACTTAAAAGAGGGCGCCCGGGAAAGCGACGAGTGGTTCAAGCAGGTTGATTGGAGCCGAACCAAGGCCTATGCTCTGGGATTGGCTGGAATTTACCTTAACCTGAAAGGTCGGGAATCCTCAGGAATTATCCAGCCAGGAGAAGAAAGTCAGAAGCTCAAACAGGAACTAATCGAAAAACTTTCCGGGCTTAAAGATCCAGAAAAAAACCAGGTAGCTATAAATCGCCTGATCGATACAGAAAAAATCTACCAGGGTCCCTATCGCTCGAATGCACCTGATTTGATCGTCGGTTATAATATTGGGTATCGAGCTTCTTGGGATTCAGTAACTGGCCGGGTAAATCAGGTCGTCTTCGAAGATAATAAAAAAGCCTGGAGTGCCGATCATTGCCTTGATCCGGCGGTGGTGCCGGGTGTCTTTTTCACTAATTTGAAGCTCGATTCAAAAAATCCTTCTATAATGGATATCGCCCCTACTGTCCTGGGCCTTTTTGGCCTGGAGGCGCCAAAATATATGGACGGGAAATCGCTCCTGCAGTTTAGGCCCCAGGAGACAAAAGCGACTGAATCAGAAAATCAGGCGAAGAAAATGACAAAGGTGAAAAATCATGACCGGAGAAAAAGACACTGAAGGGCTCAAGCGCCGAGAATTCTTGCAATTAATTCTGGGGGCTTCTGCCGGCCTGCTAATAAAACCAGGCCTGTCCCTTCTACGAACCTCGGGTCGTCGGGAAACCGGGCTTAAGGTTTTGGTGTTGGGATTCGATGGAATGGACCCGGTTCTGGTTCAAAGATATATGGAAGAAGGTAAGCTTCCCTACTTCAAAAAACTGGCCGCCAGTGGAAGTTTCAGCCCTCTAAATACCAGCATCCCTCCCCAGAGCCCGGTGGCCTGGGCTAATTTTATCACTGGCACCAATCCAGGCGGTCATGCCATTTTCGACTTTGTCCACCGCGACCCAAAAACCTACCTCCCGATTTTTTCAGCTTCCGAGAGTCTTCCGGCCAGCCATAACCTGCGATTAGGCAATTTAATCCTGCCGCTGTCTGGTGGCCAGGTCCGTAACCTGCGCCGGGGACGGGCTTTCTGGCAGATTCTGGAAGACTATGACATTCCCGCTACGGTTTTTAAAATCCCCTCTAACTACCCTCCAGTTGAAACTCACCAAAGAACTTTTTCTGGCATGGGCACCCCGGACATAAAAGGTTACTATGGATTATTCAATTATTACACCAATGAATTCAAAACGGTGACCGAAGAATATGGTGGCGGCGGAAGGGTGCATGATGTTTATGTTATCGGGAACCGGGTTGAAGGTCGGATTCCTGGTCCAAATAATCCCTTCAAAAAAGGAAATCCTGAAACTTTCGTCGATTTTAAAGTTTTCCTTGACCCGGTCAATCCAGTGGCTAAAATTGTTTACCAGGATCAAGAATTCATTCTCCGCGAAAAAGAGTGGAGCGGCTGGAAGAAAATCCGTTTTGATTTCCTCCCAACCCAGGGAGTCAGCGGAATTTGTTTATTCTATCTCAAAGAGATTCGTCCAAAATTCAAACTTTACGTCAGTCCTATTAATATTGACCCAGCAGACCCAGCTTTGCCCGTTTCAACTCCAGATAGCTATTCCAAGGAGCTGGCCGCCAAATTTGGACCATTTTTCACCAAAGGGCTACCGGCCGACACCGCCGCCTTAGAAAATGATGTCCTGGATGAAAAGGAATTTCTAACCCAGGATGAGCTGGTTTACCAGGAAACCATGGCCATGCTGGAAGATGAGCTCAGAAATTTCAGGTCGGGGGTGTTATTTTATTATTTTTCCAATACCGATCAAAGACAGCATATGTTTTTTAGGCTGATTGATCGCCAGCATCCCGCCTATAATGAAAAGCTGGCCGCTGAATTTGGCCAGGTTATAGAAAAAACTTACCAGCAAATGGACAAAGCGCTGCAATTAGCCATGGAAAAAGCCGATAAAAATACGGCCATCATTGTTCTTTCGGACCACGGCTTTAATCCCTTCCGCCGCGGTTTTAATCTCAATACCTGGCTTCTGCAGAATGGCTACCATCATCTGGAACCTGGATATAAACCGGAGGAAATTAGCCTTTTCCAAGGAACTGATTGGTCCAGAAGCAAAGCTTATGGGGTGGGTTTAAATGCCCTCTATTTAAACCTTAAAGGTCGGGAAGCTCGGGGAATTGTTGAACAAAGCGAAAAGAACCGGCTTACTAAAGAACTGGCTCAAAAACTCGAACAGGTAGTTGATCCCAAAACCGGAGAAAAAGTTATTCTCAAGGCTTATATCACCAAGGAAGTATTTAACGGCCCTTATGTTGACCTGGCCCCTGATCTCATTCTTGGTTTTAACCGCAATTATCGCATTTCCTGGAATTCACCCCTCGGCAATTTCCCGCGTGAACTCATCGAAGACAATCCTCAGAAGTGGAGTGGAGATCATATGTCGGCTCCAGGAGTCATTCCCGGCATACTTTTCAGCAATCGACCAATAAGATTAAATAATCCGTGCCTCGAAGATGTAACCGCCGGAATTCTATCTCTTTTTGGCCTGGAAATTCCTGCCGAAATGACCGGAAAATCGATTTTCTAAATTCAAAAGAAAAAAAGAAAGGAGAAAAGATGGGCAAAGCCAAAATTAAAATCGAAAAGGATCTTTATGAGAAAATTGTAAAGATTGCCGAGATAGCCGGGTATAGCTCGGCTGACGAGTTTATCCTTCATCTGCTGGAAAAAGAAATTTCTAAATTCGAAGGGGCGGATTCAGAGGAGGAAATAAAGAAGCGACTCAAAGGTTTAGGCTATATTTCCTGATTTTTAAAAAGGGGTAATTATGTGGTTGGTTAACCAGGCGGTGGGCTTTATAGTCAAAATAGCTCTCTGGCCCTTTATCCGGTTAAATCCTTGGGCTGGAATGACTTTCCTTTCTTTTCTTACTGCCCTGTTAGTCCTATTCATTTATAAGAAAACCTCAAATCAAGCAGCAATCAGCCAGGTTAAAAATCAGCTTAAAGCCCATCTTCTGGAAATGAGGCTTTTTCAGAATGACTACAGGACAATTCTAACCACCCAGAAGGAGCTTCTCCTGGCCAATGCCCGATATTTAATCCTTAATTTAAAGCCCTTATTAATTATGATAATTCCTGTATTTCTTTTGTTAGCCCAAATGAACCTCTGGTTCAATTATCGTCCGGTCGAACCGGGTGAAACCTTATTGCTTAAAGTCAGGTTTATAAATCAGATGGAAGTAGATCGGCTGAACTTGAATTTAGAAGTCCCTCCAGAAGTAACAATTGATTCTCCTGTTTTAAGGATAATTGACGAAAATGAAGCTGACTGGCGGCTCAAAATAGAAGGCCAATCCAGTCAGCCGCTGGTAATTGTCGTCGACGGAGAAAGATATCTTAAAGATATAGTTATAGATGGAAAAAGTAGGCAGCGAATCTCTCCTCGCCGTGATCGCCGGAATTTATGGCTGGAACTTCTTTATCCCGGAGAAAAGCCCTTGCCGGCTAATTCTTATATAAAAGAAATAGAGCTGAATTACCCGCTCCAGAGGCTGGATTTTCTTGGAATTAAGATTCACTGGTTAGTGGCTTATTTTCTTCTTTCTTTAATTATAGGCTTTGCCTTGAAGAAGCCTTTAAAAGTAGAAATCTAAATTTAAAATTATCTTCAGGAGCAATTTATGAAAATTGAAATTTTCAAAATGGAAAGAATGCAATCTCTCTGGGAAAACGTGGTTGAATATAATTTGTCTGAAAGCGGCGTCCATCCTCTTAATCTGGAAGAACTCTTAACCCCGGAGGAAATAAAAGAATTATTCAAAAAGGAGCTGGGCTATACCCAGACCAATGGCACCCCACCTCTGCGAGAAAACATTTCCCGCTTGTATCCTGGAATAGGCCTCGAACAGATTATGGTAACCGCCGGTTCCTCTGAAGCGAATTTTCTCATCGTTTGGAGCCTCCTGGAACCCGGAGATGAAGTCATTTTTGAACTCCCCAATTACATGCAGATGTGGGGGCTCAGTCGAGCTTTTGGTGGAAGAGTCAAGCCGCTCTGGCTTAAAGAGGAGCTCGGCTGGCAACCAGATTTGAATGATTTGCCTAAGCTTATTACTCCCTCTACTAAGCTAATAATACTAACTAATCCCAATAATCCAACCGGGTCCATCCTGAGCCAGGAAGCTCGAAAGGAAATAATTCGCTTAGCTGAAAAAGCCGGGGCCTGGTTATTGGTGGATGAAGTTTATCGCGGGGCAGAAAGAAATGGCCAGGAGACTTCCTCCTTCTGGGGAAGCTATGAAAAAGTAATAGTAGTCGGAGGGTTATCTAAAGCTTATGGTCTTCCTGGACTGAGACTGGGCTGGCTGGTGGGTCCTGAACAACTGGTAAAAAAAATCTGGACTTATCACGATTATACCACTATTTCAGTCTCCGCCCTGACTGATTATCTGGCGGCTGTTGCCCTTCAACCGGAGAGGAGAAAAAAGCTCTTAGGAAGAACCCGTCGAATTCTTAACTCCAACCTTCCAGTTCTTGAAGAGTGGCTTAAAAGTTTCGGAGACCTATTTTATTACCATCAACCGCAGGCTGGGGCCATTCTCTTTGCCGGCTATCGACTGAAAATAAATTCCACTGAGCTGGTAGAAAAAATCCGTCAAGAAAAAAGCGTTCTCTTGGTCCCGGGTGATCACTTCGAGCTCGACGGGCACTTGCGCCTTGGTTATGGTTCAAATCAAGAGTATTTAACCGCCGCTCTTGATAGAGTCGCTCAAAGTCTGAAACATATAAAATAAAAAACATGAAAAGGCTGAGATTTAGGAGGTTTTAATGATAACAAAGAAACAACTGTGGTCACCCCCAGCCGTTATTCTTGGCTTGATTTTAATCTTAATATCCCTGATATCCCTGCCGGGACAGGCCCAGGAAACTCCCCGCATAGCCATCATTAATTCCCAAAAAGCCTTTGACCAATCAGCCGAAGGGAAAAAAGCAGTAGCTATACTTAAAGAAAAAGAAGACCAAATCAAGGCTGAAATTAAAAATAGAGAAGACGAGCTTAAAGCGCTTAAAGATAAACTGACTGAGCAAAAATTAACTTTAAGTCAGGAAGCCCTGACTCAGCTTCAACTGCAGATTGATAAGAAAGAAGCCGACAGACAAAAGTACGAGCAAGAATCATCTCGTGATTTTGAACAATTTAAAAGCCAGCTAATTAAAAAAATCAGAGATGAAATGCTGTCCATTGTCGATCAACTGGTAAAAGAAAGAGGTTACCAGCTGGTTTTTGACCTGAGCGCTTCGGGTCTCATTTATTATACCCCGTCCTTTGATATTACTGAGGAAGTCGTTAAAAGATATGATGCTTCTAAAAATACCAGCACCGGAAAATGAAAACGGCTTCTTCAAATAAAAAAAACTGGCTCTAAAGAAATATTTAAATTTCGCTAACCAATTGAATTTAAATTGGTCTTATTATTTTTTAAAAAATAGGCAAAGAAGAATTATCTCCGAGCGACTCCCAGTCCTGACCGCCGGCCCCCAGGTTCCAGCTCCTGAGGAAACATAAATATGAGTCTGGCCTTTCTTCAGGTAGCCCCAATTTTTCTCATACACCAGCTTATTGATTAAATTGAACGGAAATAGCTGCCCGGCATGAGTATGTCCGGAAAGCTGAAGATCAACCCCGGCTTTTTCGGCCTCTTCTAAGTGAAGCGGCTGATGATCCAGAACAATAATCGGCCGGCTTTTATCAACGCCATCTCGCTTGATAATTCCTTCTAACGAAAGTCTTTTTTCACCCAACCTGACTGCGGCCCAGTCTTTCCGGCCGATAACATAAAAAAGATCCTGAACTTTCACTGCCTTATCCAAGAGGACAACTACTCCCGCCTTCCTCAGATAGGAAATATTTTTCTCGAATCCACCGTAATATTCATGGTTACCCGGACAGGCATAAATTCCATAAGGAGCCTTAATTTTTTGGAGCTGGCCAACCATCTTTTCTTCTTCTTCCTTCGAAACAGCCTCGTCTACTATGTCCCCGGCCAGAAAAACCACTTCTGGTTGGAGTTGATTGATCTTTTGAACCAGAGATTCCAGCCGCCCTGAGCGATTGATAATTCCTAAATGAATATCGGAAATCATTACTGCTCGAAGTTCACTTTTCCCAGGAACTATTTTGTCAATCCCTAAGTCCAGGACTTTCAATCGGGGATTAACGGCGTTAAGATGCCCGAAGTAAACAATAATCAGGGAAGTCAGTAAAATTAGGCTAAAAGTCGCAAGATGATAGCTGGAGAAAAATCTGGCTGAGGCGGCCTTTAAATGAAAAGATTTAGCCAGCCAACTGATGATATCTTTGAGGCCTAAAAGGAAAAACAGATAAATCATCAGCGCCAGGTAGTAAGAACCGATAGTCGTCAGCCCCTGGGACCAAGGCGATTGAGACCGACTATTGATAATTCGGCCGAAAGGGAAACACAACACTAAAAATAAGAAAAATAAAATAAATATCGTCCGAAGAGCTCTGAAGTCAGTAAAAGCTTGGGTTCCCCGCCAGATAATATAGCCGTTGACCAGGCCGTAGATTAAAAGAACTACGGTAATAAATATAATCACTGCTGAACTCCTCATAGCAATCGTTTAGCCTTCAAGATAAATTTATTTTCCAAGACGATTAAACCAGGCAATTTCTTCCAGGGGCTTTCTCAAATGTTCCCCGGTTGGCCTTTTTTCTGGATAGCCGACGGCGATTATGGCTACTAAGTGAAATCCCCTGGGTATTCTCAGAAGTTTTCGGACGGCTCTTTGATTAAACCACCCAATCCAGCAACTTCCTAACCCCAACTCTTCAGCCTTTAGGACAAAGTGCTCACCAGCTATCCCTACATCCAGAAGATAAAATTGAGTGCCCTGAATTAACTTTCCTAACCGGTTGGCCAGAATATCTGGCTTGGCCAGGAGGAGGACTAAAACTGGAGCCTGAGCGGCAAATCGGCACATAGAGTAAATACCAGAAAAGGCTTTTTCGGCCACCTTAACTTTAAGTTCAGAATCGTCTATAACCAGGAAACGCCACGGCTGGCTATTTTCGGCCGAAGGAGCTAAGCGAGCAGCTTCCAGGCAGGCTATAATTTTTTCCCTTTCGACCGGTTTTGAAAGATACCGGCGGATACTTCTCCTTTGCCTGATTATTTCATCCAGGGACATATCCATTCTTCCCTCTTCTTATCATTAAATTTTTTAGGCTCATCAGCCATTTTAGTGGGTTTCAGGGTAAAGGTTTAAGTCACCGCAATGGAAGTAAATAGCGATTTTAAAATGTTCTCGGTTGCGAAAGCCACAAGCCATTTTCTTGATTG
>PNJE01000063.1 GCA_002877915.1 Candidatus Aminicenantota bacterium | reverse complement strand
AAATGTTTAAGATGATAAGACAGGCAGGTCAAAAATGTACCTTAAACCAGCCTATTTTCTGTCCAAAGAATGGGGAGCACCTCACTCCTTCACAATTTTTTTAACTTTTTTGGCTGGACTAGTCAAGAAAAAAGTTTTATAAGAACAAATCTGGCTATTTGACTCAATTATTTTAGAGGAGAGGAGCCTTCGAGATTAGATATTCAGTCGAGGACTTTTCCGGTAATGATTAGAATGAGGCCTTTATTATTAACAGGAGAGCTCGAGTGTTGTTCCAGGCGGGATGTGCCCACCACTGCCCTGTCTTTAGATTTCAGGTAAAGCTGGCTGCTTATCAGAGAAAGAGGACTGGTTGATATATTAATCCAGGCTATCTGATTGTTTGAAAGCACTTCTTGAACTTTGATCTGATTTAAGTTTACTTGCAGGTTTATGTTAACCTGGGAGGCTTCCTCTGAGACCTTAGGTTTTAGATAAAGAGTAAATTGATTGTTGGGTCCGAAATTAATCTGTGAATATTCACCATCAAGGGCTCTAACCATAGCAGAATCCAGTAACTGATAATTCTTATATCGCAGCAACTTCTGGAATTCTCTCATCAGCGTGTCATTCTTGAGCTCAGGATCGGTGTTTCCTTCAGATCCTGAGGCTACCACCAGCTGAACAGTAAAAAGAAGGTCCCCTGGGCTTTACGTCAATCTTGCCGATAGCTGCCAGCATCTCGGCCAGGTTCTCCGAAGTATCGCTGAGTGTCAAAATATTGCTCTTAGGATCTACGCTGACCATCGTATATTGATCGTGATAAGATTTCAGCCGTTATCTGGTGGCTGGGGCTTGATTTTCTGGAAGATTTCAGATAAATCCGTTAAGATAGCTTAGGACGAAGGAATTTAGTTATGAATCTTTCTTTGCTGGGGGAACTGGTAATTGTTCTGATAGCTGCCGTCCTGATTACCGTAATATTCCACCGTCTGAAACTGCCGGCAGTAGTTGGATTCCTGATGACTGGAGTCCTAATTGGACCAGGCGGGTTTTCTCTGGTGAAAGATACCCGGACAATTAATGCTCTGGCCGAAATCGGGGTCATGATGCTCCTCTTTATTATCGGAATTGAGTTTTCCTTAGAGCGACTTCAGAAAATTCAGAAATTCTTCTGGGTGGCCGGGAGTTCCCAGGTTGGGCTAACAGTTGCGGTAGTGACTCTTATCGTCAAGCTGTCAGGAGTTCACCTTCAGGAATCTATTTTATACGGCTTTTTAGTGGCTCTTAGCTCTACAGCTGTAGTGTTGAAAATTTTAGCCGACAAGAATCAATTGAATTCTCCCTCTGGCCAGATTTCTACCGGAATTCTTATTTTCCAAGATATGGCGATAGTACCGATGCTGGCCTTGATCCCCGTTCTGGCCAACTTAGAATCTGTATCCCTGATAAGCCTGGGAAGCCGTTTCTTAATCAGCATTCTGGCGGTCCTGGCGGTGTACTTAATCGCCAGGAAAGTCATGCCAGTGATAACTTCTGTTATTGTCAGAACGAGGATAAAAGAGATCTTTTTAATGTAATGTCTTCCCTTCTAGTCTGCCTGGGCCTGGCTTATCTTACTTCTTCTCTGGGACTTTCGTTGGCCTTGGGAGCCTTTTTAGGCGGGATCATCATTTCTGAGTCTCATTACAGTCATCAGGTGGTTTCTGATATTCTCCCCTTTAGAGATGTTTTTAACAGTTTGTTCTTCATTTTGATTGGCTTGATGCTTGAGATTAAAAGAATCTGGCCGAGCAGGTGGTTGGTTCTGGCAGTAGTGGCTGGGATTATCATAGTGAAGTTTCTGATTGTCTTAATTACAGTTAGAGCCATGAGATTTCCGGTCCGAATAGCCTGGCAGACGGGTTGCGGGCTGGCCCAGATTGGCGAATTTTCTTTTGTTCTGGCCACCGTAGGTCGGGAAAATGGTTTCCTGAAGAGGGAGATTTTTCAGGTTTTTGTGGCCTCAGCGGTTTTAACTATTATGGCCACTCCATTGCTGATTGAACTTGGACCGCGTTTTTTTGGACAAATTATAAGCCGGCGAGAAAAAAGGAAAGAGGTCCGGGTTGATAAGAACAGCGGGGTTTCTCTTGCGGGACATGTAATTATCGCTGGGTTCGGATTGAATGGCCAAAATCTGGTTAGGGTCCTCAAGGAAACGGGCATTCCTTATCTAATTTTGGAATTAAACCCGGAATCATTTCGCCGCGCTCTGGAAGCTGGTGAGCCAATTATTTTCGGAGATGCTTCCAGTTCATTAATTTTAAGAGAAGCCGGAGTGGAAAGGACTAAAGTGCTGGTTGTGGCTATCTCCGACCCGGCGGCCGCCAGAAGAGCAGTCCAGATTGCCAGGAATCTCAACCCTGAAATTTTTATTATTGTCCGAACGTGGTTTGCTACAGAAATTGAAGAACTTTTTTCCTTGGGAGCAGATGAAGTCATCCCGGAAGAGTTCGAAACTTCAATTGAAATTTTCGTCAGAGTACTCGAAAAATTTCATCTACCAAGAAATATTATCAACACTCAGGTGCAGGTCATTCGCAGTGAATGCTATGGAATCTGGAGAGGAGCCAAATCTTCTTCGCGCCGCCTTTCAGAAAAAATCTATGATTATTTAGAAGCCGGAGTGGTAGAAACATTCCTGGTCAGCGATGACTCCTTGATAGCCGATAAAACCCTGGGTGAACTTGATTTGAGAGGGAAAACCGGGGTTACGGTAATATCGGTGGTTAGGAATGAAAAGACCTTCAGTGCTCCGGGAGCCGATTTCAGGCTAGAAAAGCGGGATATTCTGGTTCTGGTTGGAGATCATAAGGCTATGGATAAGGCCTTTGAATATCTAGGTGCTTAATTAATCCCGCCAGTAATGAATATAAAGAAAAAAGATCTCTTGGAAATGGGTTGGTACTTTCGGAGCAGGTTAAAGGAACAGGTGAGATCTAAATATGGCTGATGTTTTGGAAAAATAGTTTGAATCGCCTGGAGATGATAAAGCTATCTCCGCCTTCTTTGGCCTTAAATATTTTTTCATGAAATCAATTGTTAATTGGTTTTTATTTTTATTATAATTAACAATATCAGTGGGGAAATCGAAAGAAACAATGATTAAAGCCAAGATAAAGAGCCAAGAGGTTGTTTTTGATGAGCCAGCCCTGTCATTATTTCGCCAGCTTCAAGAAGCAGCTGAGGAAGAACACCAACTTGAAAAATTCCTGGAGAAAACCGCGGCCATTATAGGAAAAGCTTTTGGACATACGAGAGTAACTATTTTTCTCTACGATGAGGCTACCCAGGAATTGTTTTTTGTCCGGGGATGGAAAACAGAACCGGTGGATTTTCCTGCCGGATACCGCCAGAAAATAGACTTATGGGCAAGGCGGTGAGAGAACGGCAGCCGGTAGTGGTCAATGATGTCAGCCAAGATAAAGATTATTTAGCGGTGCCCGGGGTGAAGGTAGGTTCAGAAGCCTGTTTTCCCATCAGGTTAAAAAATGAGGTTCTGGGGCTTCTGGATGTCCATGATAGCCGGAAGAGGGCCTTTTCGAAGAGAGAGGTCGATTTTCTAAATTTCTTGACTAGGTTTCTGGGATCTGCCTTGGTGGAGAAAAGAAAAACTGAAGAACTTCTTATTGAGCAGCAGAAACTGAGGGAAATACTTGATGGAATGAGAGACGGATATTATGAAGTAGACCTAAAAGGAAATTTTGTGTTTGTTAATGAATCCTTAGCTAAGTCCTGGGGCAGAAACCGTAAGAACATGATTGGCCGGAATTACCGGGATTTTCTGGAGCCCATAAGCATAGAAAAGGTTTTTCCTGTATTCAATGAGGTTTATCGGACCGGTCAGCCGAAAGGTGGGGTGGAAATCCAGGTCACGGATGTTAATGGCAAAGTTCATAACGTTGAATTTTCAATTTCTCTGAAAAAAAATACTTCTGGGGAACCATCTGGTTTCTATGGCATCATTCATGATGTTACTGAAAGGGTAAAAGCAGAAGACGAACTGCGGCAGGCTTATGCCCGGATAAGCGAACTGATGGAAGCCTTTCCTGATGCCATCTATTTTAAAGATCTTTCAGGGAGATACCTTATAGTCAACCAGGCGATGGAAAAGCTGACTGGGCGGAGGAAAGAAGAAATAATTGGCAAGAAAGATGAAGAGATTTTTCCTGAGGAACTGGCCCGGCAGTGCCGCCAGTCTGACGAACAAGTCATTCAGACAGGACGGGCGGGCGTCTTCTTTGAAACTTTACCTTTAGAAAATGGTCAACTGTGTTATTTTGAATCTCACAAGGCCCTGTTTATTGATGATCAGGGACAAGTCTACGGGATTGTGGGGCTTAGTCGTGATGTCACAGATAAAAAATTGGCTGAAGATAAGCTCAATCAGAGCGAACGAGACTTTCGAAGCCTCTTTGAAAACTCCACCCTCGGACTTTATCGGACGACACCGGACGGACGGATTCTGCTAGCCAACCCTACCCTGGTAAGAATGCTCGGTTATGAGAGCTTTGAAGAACTGGCTTCCAGGAACCTGGAAAAAGAAGGTGAACCGGGCTATGAGCGGAAAAAGTTTATTGAGCAAATAGAAAAAAATGGCGAAATTCGGGGGCTTGAAGCCGCCTGGAAAAGAAAGGACGGAAGCCTTGTCTATGTAAGAGAAAGCGCCAGGGCAATGAGGGATGAAAGCGGCCGCGTGCTTTATTACGAGGGAACAGTAGAAGATATAACTGAGAAGAAATTAGCGGAAATGGCCCTGGCCGAGCAAAGAAAACTTTTTCAGACAGTAGTTGATAGCGCTGATGATATAGTTTTTGTTCTGGATAAAAATTATGAATTAATTCTTTTTAACCAGGCCGCGGCCAAAACTTTTGGCTTAGAGCGGGAACAGATTGAAAAGAGAAATTTCAAGGAACTTTATCCCCAAGAGAACTGGTCAGAGGCGGCCAAAAGGTTTGAACGCGTTTTTTCGGGGGAAGTGGTCAGGGAAGATGTGGAATTGAGGTTCGGAGATAAAAAGATAATTTTAAATGTGACTGAAGTCCCCTTGAGAAATGAAAAAGGAGAAATATATGCCCTTTGCGGCATAGGGCGAGACCTGACCACAAGAGTGGAACTGGAAAAAGCCCTCGAAATTTCTCTTCGGGAAAAAGAAGTCCTTCTGCGCGAAATTCATCACCGGGTAAAGAACAATATGCAGGTAATTTCCAGTTTGCTTAATCTTCAAGCTCATTTTGTCAACCGGCCTGAATTTACTTCGATTATCAAGGAATGTCAGAATCGGATTCGCAGCATAGCTCTGGTTCATGAACACCTGTACCGGTCAACTAACCTGGCCAGCATTAATTTTGCTGATTATCTTAATAAATTAGTTATCCACCTCTACAACGTGCATAAAATAAGTGAGGATAAAATTAATCTGGAAATAAATCTGGATGATATTTTTTTAGAAATAGGAATGGCTATACCCCTGGGGCTTTTGTCCACAGAAATCATTTCTAATTGCTTTAAACATGCTTTTCCTGGTGAGAGAAAAGGGCGAGTGGTCATCAGTTTAAAGAAAATAGCTCCTGAAAATTATCAGCTCAAAATAAGTGATGATGGCATCGGCTTGCCTGATAATATTAATATTCGCGAAAGCAAGAGCTTTGGGCTGCAGTTAATTAATTTGCTTGGAGAACAAATTGGAGCTCGAATTGAGGTCGAAAGAAAAGGTGGAACTACTTTCTCCATCAGCTTCGAATCTCATCGCCAGGAACAGCTTCAGTTTCCTGGGGCTCATTGACCCCTGGCCTCAGGAGCGTTAGAAATTAGAAATTAGAAAGCCAAACCGATGGTCGCTGACCCAACACCGTTTTTCACATCTGGGGGTGTTTGGCCCTGGATTGCGGTTAGTACTTTTTTTAGCCCAAGGCTGTAACGCACATCGATCATAAAATGTTGCCCGAAGTCCAACCCGGCTCCAAAAATAGCCCCGTAGTCATTATTTTGCAGGATTTTTTCGGTTAAGGGGACAGGCTGACCATTATATTCTAATTTTTCTTTGAGCTTAAACCCTACTGATGGCCCGGCAAATATGGCTGGCTGGATCCCGGGGAAAGGAAGTCTTATTTTGAGCAATAGGGGAATTTCGAGGTAATCTCCAAAGAGCTTGCCCGTGTAACCGGTTTGCGGGTCGCTCATATCAGTTCCCTTCATGGTATAAAGGAATTCTGGCTCAATAGTGATAATTTTCCCTAAGTTGAAAGCCAGAAAGATACCGCCGACCAGGCCCACTTTGTTTTTTAAAGTATTCCCTATGTCTTGGACATCAGCCCCAGTCAATTTGGCCGCATTTCCCCCAGCTCTTAGTCCCAATCTGACATTGGCCAACGAAATCGAGGAAAAAACTGAAAATAATAGGAAAGCAGCGATTAGTGTCCGAGTGGTAATTTTTTTCATAGCATCCTCCTTTTTTAGCTTACCATTAGTTTACCATAATATTTAGTCTGATTATTATAAAATTTTACATCCCCGCCAGGGGTGATTTAGATGGTTATTTTATGGAAAAGAGAGAAGCGGCCGATTTAGCTTTCTGCGATCTCATTATTTTCTATTGCCAGATTTATCCACAGGTGTAAAATAAAAAACTTATTTGTATTTTTAGGAGCAGTTTATGGCTAAGAACGAAATTAAGGTCACTTTTCCCGGGGGCCTCAAGGTCAATGCTGAAGTGCGGGGAATGATTATTACCACCGACCAGCCTCCATATGCCGGAGGAGAAGGGTCCGCCCCGGCTCCCTTTGATCTTTTTCTGGCTTCTATTGCTACCTGCGCCGGTTATTACGTTCTGGCTTTCTGCCGCCAGAGAAATCTTCCAACGGATGGTATCTATTTAACAATGTCGATGGAAACAGGGGCCTCAAAAATGATTGAAAAGAGCGAAATCGTTATCCATTTACCGGCCAGTTTCCCCGAGAAATATTTGGAAGCGGTGGTCAGGGCCGCTGACCAATGTGCGGTTAAGGCCCATATCCTCCATCCCCCTCAGTTTGAGGTAAAAGCAATAAAGGGATAAAATCAGGCTTAAATGAATTACCGGCCTGCGGAAAATTCTGGCATTTGGGGAAAACTATGGCCTAGTGAAAAATTAAGTATTTTATCAGTTTCTTTTTTTTCGGTTCTGATAATTATTGATTATTTCCTTCACCAAAATAAAGCCATTTATCTTTTGCCATTTAGCCTGCTGGTCATTATTCTCCAGCTTTTAATTCCTTCCTGGCAGGTTAGATTTTCCTCCCGACCTCTGACTCTTTTTGGGCGGTTAGCTTTTTCTCTGGCGGTTTATGCCTACCTTTACAAGCTGGCAGGAAGCCTGGTTCACCTGTTGAACTATTCCTGGTTTGATGCTCATCTATTGAAGCTTGACCGATTGATATTTGGTTTTTCACCTAATTTGGCTGTGGTTTCTCATTATCAGCCCTGGCTGACTGAGCTGATGATGTTCTCTTACTTTTTTTATTTGCCCCTGGTAGTAATTTTAGCCTACCAGCTTTTCAGGAAATTCGGGCCTGAAGAAACAGAAGGATATGTCCTGACGCTGGGGCTGGCCTATATTCTTTGCTTTATTATTTTTATTCTTTGGCCTGCGGCCAGCCCGCGCTTTTACCTTTCTAATCAGCCAGCTTCGGGCTTCCTTTTCTGGAATTTGATGAAAGTAGTCGAGGCTCATGGCCAATATCAAGGTGGCTCTTTTCCCTCAGCTCACTGTGCGGCTGGCCTGGTAATGATTATTTATGCCTGGAGGGCTGGAAAGAAAACTTTTCTGATAGTATTTCCTCTTATTATTCTTTTTTTCCTCAGCACAGTTTATGGACAGTATCACTATGGGATTGATGTCCTGGCTGGAATTATAATTGGATTTCTGGCTTTTTTATTATCCCAATTTATTTTTTCCCATTGGTCAGAAAGGGGATCAATTTAAAGTTAAACCGATAAAAATGTTCAGGCAAACTCCAACCAGCCAGTGAATAATAATGACATACCAAAGCGACCTCGTCTGGAAGACGAAGTAGCCGAAGAGCAGGCTGGCAACGATAGAAGCAAATACTTCACTTACTGGCTTGCCGAGGTGCACTAAGCAACAGGGAATCGTCTGGATAAGGAGAGCATTCAGAGAACCGAAGGCTGGTTTTAAACCCTGCAACAGAAATCCCCGGAAAAAGAACTCGAAAGCGAAGTAATAAAAGAAAAAGGCCAGAGCATAAATGATTATGGCTTTTAAGGTGAGCGGATTAATTTTAAAGGCAGAATACTCTTTTTGAAAATCGAGCCGACGGGCAGAGGCCCAGCCTGAAATAACTATTAAAGGCAATGAGATTATTATCAATTTGATTCCCAGTCTTAAGTCGCCACGAGCGAATCCATAAGCCCTTAATTTTTCTTTGAAGACCAGCTTGATAATTAGCGCTGGGATCAGAAAAAGCAGGATGAAGGCCATGAAAAAATTAAAAAAATCCCGGTAAAATCCTGATAGGTAAGCTCCGGAAAACCGGCCCGATAGAAGCTGATCATAATTAGCCGGCATTCCAAAATATCGGTAGAAAGCCAGAAGAAACGGCGTGACCAAAAGAATAATTGTAGTTTGGCGGTTGCTTTCCACTGGCATTTTTTTAATCATTTATTCTGCCTTGATATTATTTCCAGTCTCCTTTGAGCGGAACCCCAACCATTCGCACGTCTGCCTGAGACCTTCCCTTAGGTTTCTCGGATCATAGCCAAGTTCAAGGCTGGCTTTGCGGTGAGAAAATGACCAGTTTTGAAGAAAGGTTTTTACCCAGCCTTCAGTAATCAGCGGATACCAGCCGAAAGTCCTGGCTTTCCAGGATTCAAACCGGGCTAAATATAAAGCCAGAGGAATAGAGATTTTAAAGCGCAAAGCTTTCCGGCCGGAAACTTCTCTTAGGATATTAAAAAAGCCCGATAAAGAGATGTTTTCTGCGCCGAGGATATAGTTTTCACCGGATCGACCTTTTTCCATAATCAGCTTCAGACCGCGGACGACATCTTCTACAAAAACATAATTGCCAATTTGTTTGCCCTGGTCGAGCAGAAGACAGATTCGGTACCGGAGATACCAATAAATCATTCTGGTAACCGAATTTGCTTCCGTCAGCTTACCCGGCCCAAAGACCCTCGTAGGTTTGGCTATGACGATTTCGAGTCCGCTCTTAAGATATTCCGGGATGATTCTTTCAGAAAGGGCTTTACTCTCTTCGTATTCAGTGAGATAAGGAAAATCCTTTCTATCGCTGGCCTCGGAAACAGTATCAGTTAGGCTTGGACCGTAAACCACCGATGAACTCACATAGACCACCCGCTTAAGCCCTGATTTTTTGGCTGCTTCCAGGATATTTTTTAGTCCCTGGACATTTACCTGATAAAAAGCTTTCGGATCGGAAGACCAGTTTCGCGCATAAGCAGCTAAGTGATAAAGCTGCTGGCAGCCAGATAGTGCTTCTGTTAGCGAGCTTTCCTTGCCCAAGTCTGACCGGACAATTTCCAAAGGCAATTTTTTTAGCTCATCTATCTGGCTACTGGCCCTAACGATCACTCGGACGTTCTCTCCAGCTTCAACCAGGCGCCTGACTAAAACCTGGCCAATAAATCCTGTGCCTCCTGTAACCGCCACCGTCATCTTCTTTAGCTTTCTCCGCCTGGCTTTTATTCAGTCAGAATTATAATTTTAAAGTTAGTGTAGTTCAATCTTTTTTCTGGACGGAAAAAGGCATCGTGTTGGATAATCATCAGTAGGAAAGGATGAAAAATCAAATTAAGGAGGTTAACCATGAAAAAGAAAAAGATATTTCTGGCCGTTATCGGAGCTTTTCTATTTTTATTCAATTTGGGTCTGGCCCAGGAAAAAATTTCTGGCAATTCTCTTCTGGAAGATTTAGCCCGGTTGAAAAATTACCAGAGAAAAAGAATTTCCAGCTATGATCGAACAGGGAAAAATGCCGATTTTATCAGAATTGAACCTGGACAGATCGCTGAACTGGCCCGCATTCCGGGAGCCGGAATTATCAAGCATATCTGGATAACTTTAGCTTCCGAGGATCCGATGATTCGTCGCAATGCAGTTTTGAGGATGTACTGGGATGGGGAAAAGGACCCCAGCGTTGAATGTCCTCTTGGAGATTTTTTCGGCCAGGGCTGGGGCGAAAAATATAATTTTATTAGCCTGCCGCTGGCGGCTGCTCCTCTCGGGGGCAATGCCCTGAATTGCTACTTTCCGATGCCGTTTAGTGAGGGTGCCCTGGTGACCATTGAGAATCAGTCTGATAAGCCAATTGAAGCTTTCTATTATTACCTCGATTATGAACAGTATAAATCGATATCGCCGGACCTTGGCCGGTTTCATGCTTTCTGGAACCGGCAGATTACCGAGCCCGGGCCAGAAGGAGAAAATGAATGGGGTGTCCTTGGGCCCCAGCCTCCCAATCTTGATGGTGCCAGGAACTATGTCATTGCCGATATCGAAGGGAAAGGCCAGCTGGTTGGAATTAATTATTACGTCGATAATCCTTCGCCTATGTGGTACGGAGAGGGAGATGATATGTTTTTTATTGACGGAGAAAAATGGCCGCCTTCCCTTCATGGTACTGGCACAGAAGATTTCTTTAACTGTTCCTGGAGTCCGAAGGAAATTTACCAGCATCCTTACTTTGGTTACGCCCGGGCGAACAATGAAACTGGCTGGCTTGGCCGGACCCATTGTTACCATTTTTTCCTGGAATCTCCGATCACTTTTGAGAAATCGTTAAAAGCCACTATTGAGCATGGTCACAATAACTGCCTAACTCTTGATTTGGTAACGGTGGCTTACTGGTACCAGAAAGAGCCTCATAAGCCCTTTCCTGCTTTGAGGCCAAAAGAGGCCAGGCAAAATATGCCTGCTATTGGGGTGGTGGATATTCATCGCTGGCGGGAAGCCTGGCGGGAGTCAATGGGTGGTGGAACTCTCTGGGGAAATGAAAAAAAGGAAGTTAAAAAGTAATACTCTTTTTTGAACAGGCTATTACCCGAGGCCGATTAAATAAAATCGGACGAATGGATTTTTGATATGCCAGTAAAGAAGATTCTGCATTTGGTCAAGATAAGACCCTGGCTTTATCGTTAGACTTAGCTCTAAAATATGTTTTCTCTGGCGCTGCTCAGGCTGACGGTTTTTCCTGCTCATCTTCTTTCTGGATCAAGAAGCGAGCTGCTTTTCGCCGATTACCGAGGACCTTAAGTGCCTTCGGCAATATTTTTATCCTGACCGAATCCCGGGCGCCGAGATATTCACCATTATATTGAATATCCAGGTTGGGACCATTAATTACTACTTCTTTAGCCTTAAAATGCCTTAACTTTTTTTGGAGGAGGCCAAAATAAATCAAAGGGAAAAGAATAATATAGAGGAGCGGTGGCATCTCAAATAAAGTGATATCGAGATAACCATCATCCAATCGGGCCTGGGGAGCCACCAGCCAACTATAGCCGAAGTAATTGGTATTCCCTATTATGCAATCTAAGAATTTAGAGGAAATCTGGAGATAATCAAAATTTCCCCCTTTTTCGTCTATTCCTTCATAGAGTTCCAGGACCTTTGGCTGTCGCTTATAAAAAAGAAGTTTCCGGGCAGCCAGTAGATGGCCAATCAGTCCGGGTATTGAATGGCGGAGTTTTTCACCCGTAACTGCAGCTGTAGAACCAACGCTGGCAAAACCGGCTATCCGATCTTCAACCTGGATCAGGTCAATCGTCAGGAGGTCCCCTTCTGACAGATATTTTATGGCTTTAAATGGATTCCGGGGAAGTCCAAGAGATTCTCGGAAGGCGTTACCACTGCCAAAAGGAACCACCCCGAAGATAATTTGATCATTTCGTTTAGCCTCAAATATCCCCTGGAGAACGTCAGCGATAGTGCCATCACCACCCACAGCTACCACTACTTCGGCCTGGGCGCAAACCGACTTGGTCATCTCTACTGTTTCGTCCTTGGTCCGCGGAGTATCCAGGCAGCTTCCTGGCAACCGGCGAATGAGTTCTTCTCGCAATCTTTTTCGTCTTTTCCAACGTTCATTAGCGGCCAGAGGATTAATTAGGCAAACTAAATTTTTGTTAAGCATTTTTTCTTGGGTCAGTTTCATAATGGTTACCCGAGCAAGGAAAAGTATTTATACCATTCTCTTAATAACCTGTCAAAATTAATGAAAAATTGATTGTTTAAGAGGAGCTAAATTTTGCCCTTAACGCTCAGAACCGGCCTCGACCGATCTCGCCGCCAGGCTGGCTTTTTTAATCTTTTTCTTTTTATGGAATCTAACTGCTGGTAGGTAAGCCGAGAATAGCAGGATGACAAAAAAGGCTATAATCCAGAGGTCGGGAATTTTAAGGATTTGACCCACAAGAGCCAGGAGATAAAATTTGGGCAGGCGAGCAGTAAATATGACTAACAGATATTTCCATAAAGGATAGTCAGAAAGGACCACCAGGAAACGGAAAGGATAGAAAGGAACAGCGGGGAAGAAAGCGGCCAGCCAGAGAGCGGCCGTAGGTGCTTTTCCAAACAGCCTGATAAACTTTTCTCCCCAGGCGCTTTTTCTTGCCCTGGAGATAAAGCGATGTTCCTTAATTATAAAAATGGCCGAATAGTCGAGGGCTTCGGCCAGAACTGTTCCCACAATCGAAACCAGAGCCACAGTGGCCGGGCTATAAAATTTGCTGAAATAAAGAAGGACTGGCTCATGGGGAAGAATAGAAATCAAGAACTCGGAGGGAAAACAATAAAAGAAAAGGACCCATAAGCTCTTGTTCTGCCTTATCGCCCTGGACAGGAGCCAGGTTGCCAGGAGACCGCCTACGAATACTATTTCCAGACAGAAAATTAATATTCTAACCCGTTTAGATTTCTTGGTTTCCTTGAGCGGCAGCTGATTAAAGACCGGAATTTCAGTCATTTTGTTCAGCCATAACTCCTAAATAATTGCCTTTGCATGCTCCCGGGAAAAAAATAAGGACCTGAGACGATAAAGAAAGATTTCCAGTTGGAGATTCTTTAAGATTATGGTGAATTTTTATCGCCTCTGTCGGCTTCAGCCTGGCCGATGAGGGCAAAATTACAGATTTCCTCTCGTATAAAATTGAATACCAGGCAAAACTTTTTTCCATTTAAGTTTCTGATTATACTAAAAAATCTTAACAAAAATAAACTTTTCGATAAATAGATTTTTTAAAAAAACGGCTTAAGATTAAAGGTCAGAAAGAATATTGATATTTATTTTTATTTTGCCTTAAGCAACAGTATAAGAACTTCTCGGTAAAAAAAGGTTTAACAAAGAAGCTTCTGATTGGTAAAATTATTCAGCCATGATAAACCTTCCTGAAAAAATAATCGAAATCAAAGGGAAAAAGTTTCTTTTCAGAGTGGAAAGCAGTTCCAAAGCTGAGGATTACCAAAAATACGAGGAGCTGAGGCAGGTAGTCTGGGAGTTTGCGCCCGACCATTTATCCGGCTCCCGGAATCTTTTGTGTGAGAATTTTCTTCACGAAGGAAGCAGCCTGTTTATTGGTGTTTTTGAAGAGGACGGGTCTGGCCGATTTCTCTATGATTCCGACCATTTAGTTGGCTTTAGCTATGGTTTTGCTGGAATCAAAGATAAATCTCTTGGTTTCAGTCAACCGGGAAATATCTGGTTCTATTCTCAATTCCTGGGGGTTCGCCCTGACCGGCTTAACTTCGGTCTCGGGATACTGATCAAAGAATTCCAGAAGGAGGTCCTCCTTTCAGTTTTGAAAATAACAACCGTAGTCTGTACCTATGATCCCTTGACGGCGGTCAATGCCCATCGTAATATTCGCCGCTTGGGGATGGAGGTTCTGGAATACCGGGTGGCTCCTTATGGGGAGTATGGCGGGAGGCTTAATCGCCAGGATGTTCCTTCTGACCGTTTTTTTGCTTGTTGGGATCTAAAGAAGAAACATCAGCCTGCCATTAAGGAAAATGAAATGGCCGGTTATCTTGACAGGCTACCCCGGGCCATCGAAGTAAATTATCAACAAGTTCTCGGACGAGATGGACCGGTAATTTTAGAAATTAGTACCGGCCTGAATCTTGAAATTGGAGCCGAACAGCTTCTTGTCCCTATCCCGGCTGATTTTTACTTGATGCTGAGAGCTACCCAAGTTGAGGATTCTCAGATCCATCAGATCCCCCTTGTCTGGCGCCTGCAAACCCGGAAGTTATTTTTGCACTATTTTAAAAAAGGTTATGAGATAATCGATTTTCTGGCAGAAAAAGGAAACCACCAGGCCGTCTTTTATCTTTTGCAGAAGAAATCCTGACCCCGGTGGTCTAAATTATTTTAAAAATTATTATTTATTCTGATATAATCTTGAGCTAAATGTTTTTAGAGCCTGGAAATAAAAAATTAATCAACTTCCAGAAATGAAAGGTTTAAATAAAAACATGAACCAAACCAAAGTATTCTTCTTATTGTTTTCAGTTTTTATCTTTTCGCTGGCTGCTGGCGTCTACCAGGCAGCTGGCTCATCAGAAGACCCCTGGGTGCAGAAAGCCAAATTAATACAGAAAAAAATGATTACCGTTGATACTCACTGTGATACCGCTATGATGCTGCTTAGAGGGAACTGGAATCCAGCGGAACGGCATGACCCGAATCTTGCTAACAGTGGCAAAATTGATTTGCCCCGGATGAAAGAAGGCGGCCTGGACTGCGAATTTTTTGCAGCTTTCGTCGCTCAAGGGCCAAGAACTGAAGCCGGCTATGCCCAGGCTAAACAGAGAGCCGAAGAATTAATCCAGGCGGTAAAGAAAATGGTGGCCGATAACCCCCAGGTAATTGGTCTGGGTTTTCGACCAGAAGATGCTTACCGTCTGAAAAAGGAAGGGAAGCTAACCGCCTTTTTAGGAATAGAAAATGGATATGCCATTGGGCAGGACCTAAGCCTGGTTAAGCATTTTTATGACCTTGGGGTTCGCTATATCACCCTGTGTCATACTTCTAATAATGATATTTGTGATTCCTCAACCGATCCCGGTAACCACCAGGATAAAGGGCTGAGCGAGTTCGGCCGACAGGTCATCAGAGAATGCAATCGGTTGGGGATGATCGTGGATATTTCACATGCCTCAGATAAGAGCTTTTATGATGTTCTGGCCGTCAGCCAGGCGCCGATAATTGCTTCTCATAGTTGCTCCAGAGCAGTTTGTGATAATCCCAGAAATTTAACCGATGATATGATCAAAGCCTTGGCTAAAAAGGGAGGAGTAATTCAGATCTGCTTTCTTTCCGCCTATGTGAAAACTCCGAAGCCAAACCCGGAACGGGATAAAGCTCTGGCTGAGTTTAGAGCCAAATATGGCAACTGGAGAAATATTCAGGATGAGGCCGAGCGCCAAAAAATTATGGAAGAAATGCAGGAATTAAATAGAAAATACCCGGCTGACTTGGCCACAGTGAAGGATCTGGTCGATCATATTGATCATGTAGTCAAGCTGGTCGGAGTCGATTACGTTGGAATCGGTACTGATTTTGATGGCGGGGGAGGAGTTCTTGGTTGTAATGACGTGAGTGAAATGTACCAGGTAACAGCTGAGCTTCTCCGACGGGGCTATTCAGAAAAAGATCTCCGGAAAATATGGGGAGAAAATTTCTTCCGGGTTTTTCATAAGGTTGAAGAAGTTTCTAAAAGGCTCAAAGCTTCAGGGAATTGAAAAATAAATTATAAATGAATAAGAGACTGGGTAAATAAACTTCCAGTTTTAGCCAGGCTTCGGGGGCCTTTTTTGGTCGATAAACTAAAGCGCCGCCTTAAATAATAATCTTAAATAATAATAAAATTAAAGAAAGCCTGAGATAAGATTGGCGAAAATTTTCTATTAGCTTAATTAACAAAAGATGATTTTAACTTCAGATTAAGCTATCATTTATAGGTAATGAGTCGAAGTCCTTCTTCCCGTTGGCCTCTATATTATCTGGGAATCCTTCTGCTTTTATTTTTTGTTTATCCAGGTATTAATCTGCCAGCTCCTTCCTTCAGCTTTGACCAGCCCCGGCCCGGAGGCATTTTAAGAATCAAGGCTTATGGGCGCACTCTCAATATGGACCTGGATCCGGCTGGGAATGGTTACCCGGAAGTTATTGAAAACCTATATGAAGGTTTATTAAGGCTTGACCGCAATTTGAGCCTTTTCCCTGGCCTGGCTGACTACTGGACAATTTCAGAAGGCGGACAAAAAGTAATCTTTTATTTGAGGAAAGGAGCTGTTTTCCATAATGGCCAACCAGTGACGGCCGAAGATGTAAAATTTTCATATGAGAGGCTCTTCCAGCTCAAAGGAAATCCTCTTTTTTATTTGTTTGCTTCGAGAATAGAAGGGGGAGAGGAATTTTGGCAAGGAGCGGCTTCAGAAGTCCTCGGGTTAAAGGTACTTGACAGCCAGACCCTGGAAATTGATTGGAAATCTCCTAATATAAATAATTTTTATTTTTTAGCCGCCAGCTTTGCCAAAATTCTTCCCCGCAACCTGATACTTAAGGAAAAGAGAAGATTTTTTGAAAAGCCGATCGGAGCGGGCCCGTTTAAATTCGATTTCTGGCTTAGAAACTCTCGTTTGGATATTATCGGCATCAGCCTGGCCAGAAATGAAAAATATTTCGGGCGGAAACCTTATCTCCAGACGATTGAAATCAGCCCTTATTTTCTTTTAGATGACTTTTTCAGAGACGAGGTCCAAGTTGTTCCTTACCTGTCTTATAGGATTTCTAAAAATAAATATCAGGTTATCGAAAATAGTTCCAATCATTTAGCCTATCTTTTTTTCAACTGTCACCAGCCACCCTTTGACCGTCCGGAAATCAGAAAAGCCTTGGCTGGATTTATCGACAAAAGCCGGCTGGCGGGGTTAGTTTCTTCTCCAGCCTATTTTGCTCAGGTGCTTAATAATTTTATACCTCCATTTTTGCCCGGTTTCTTACCAATTCAGCGAGAGGAAGAGGCAGATTTAAGTCGGATTTATAATACCTTGTCTGAAGCCGGACTGGGCAATCCAGCTAAGCCGCTGACCGTTTATTTGTATTTTGAATTTCCCCTGAAAGAGCTTGTTCAGAATATTTATCAGGAATTAAGAGAGGATCTCCGACCGGCTAGCATCAACCTGGAGTTAAGGCCAATTAAATCCTTGAGCGAAATTAAAAATGAACAGACTCCTTATCTCGTTTATTTTGACTGGCTGGTAAATTTGCCAGACCCCGAGTTTTTAATTTCGCCACTTTTTTACTCGCGATCTTATTTTAACAGCCTTTATTTCCATTATCAGAACCAGCAGGTAGATGAGTTGCTTGAGACCCAAAGCAACTTGTCAGGTTTTGACCGTCGGCTAAGTATTTTCCGGCAGATAGAGACTCTTCTTAAAGCTGACTTGCCGGCCATTCCTCTTTATTACTTTAACCAGAGGATGGCCTATCAACCATATATTAAGAACTTAAAAGCCCAGCCTCTGGGCTTTTTTTATCTTAACTTGAGAGATGCCTGGATAGACCGATGAGCCCAAGAAGAAAATTTCGGGTTTCAATTTATGCTCAATTAGTGTTCTGGACATCGGTCATACTTATTTTGCTAATGTCCGGAGTTTTGTTTTTGATTCAGAGAAGGGAAGTCCAGGCCATTTATCAGGAGAAGCGAAATCGGGGCCTGGTGATGATCAGGTACATTGCCGAAATGAATGCCCGGCGGCTGGCTCTTTGGGATTTAGAATCAATTGATGAGAATATTTCGGGTCTCGTCCGGGATGACTTGGCTTACGTAATTTTTTATGATCGGGATGGACGACCGGTGGTAATCAGCGAAAATATCGCCGGCAATTCCGAAGTGATTAACCGAACAAATTGCGCTGGGAGTGTTTCCCCCGAAGCAATTTTTTACCATAATTTTAAACTGGAGATTAACGGCCTGATTCATGAAGTGATGGAAATTGAAATCCCCGTTTTTGTCCCCGGCTCGGATACTAAATGGGGCTCGGTTAAAATCGGCCTCAAGCTGGATGATGTTTTTCAGAGGATCTACCAGACCCGGTTGGTTCTGATGGGTTTTGGCCTTATAATCCTCGTTCTGACAGTATTCGGGGCGAATATTTTAGCCCGGAGAATTACCAGGCCGATCCTTAATTTAGTGGAGGGGACTAAGCAAATTTCCAGGGGCGATTTTTCCTACCGAATACCGGTGATTTCCTCAGATGAAGTAGGCGAGCTTACCCGTAGTTTTAATGAAATGGCTGAGCAGTTATACGTTGCCAGGCAGAAAATGGAAGAAACAAATCGGCGCTTAGTGCAGGCTGAAAAACTGGCTTCCATCGGCCGGCTGTCAGCCACTATTGCCCATGAAATCCGTAATCCCTTGACCTCGGTTAAATTAAATATTCAGAAACTGGCTGAAAATGAGCAGCTGGATAAAGTGGAAAGAGAGCACCTGGCCATTGCTCAGGAAGGAATCGAGCAGATCGAAAAGTTTATTAAAGAACTACTCACCTTTACCCGGGCGACGGTTCTTAATCTTGATTATTTTTCGATGGAAGAAATTCTGGAAGAGTCGCTCAAAATTCTCCAGCCGGCTCTTAATGAAAAAAAAGTGGTTTTGAAGAAAAACTTGGGAAAGGACCTGCCCTTGGTCTACGTGGATGGAGATAAATTGAGGCAGGTTTTTTTAAATGTTCTACGGAATGCCCTGGAGGCAGTAGAAGAAGGTGGGGAGATTGAAATTTCCTTGGAGCTTAATAGGGGGCGGCCTGAGCCGCAGTTAGAGATTCGAATCAGCGATAATGGCTGTGGTATCCCACCAAAAGATTGGGAGAATATATTTGATCCCTTTTTTACCACGAAAAGCTCCGGGGCTGGACTGGGGCTGGCCAATGCCCGCCGGATTTTAGAGCAACATGGAGGCTCAATTAAAGTAGTGGAGAAAGAGGGACCAGGCAGCTGCTTCCTAATTACTCTTCCCTACCAATCCCCGGCTAAGGAGAAATTATCATGACAATGATTTTAGTGGTGGAAGATGACCCTTTGGTCAGCCGTACCTTGGGGTCTCATCTTAAAAAGAGGGGATTTGAAGTTAAGATAGCCGAAAGTGGTGAAGAGGGATTGGAAATTTTTCACCATTTTCAGCCAGAGCTGGTTCTACTTGATGTCAAGCTGCCGGATATAAATGGACTGGATGTTTTAAAGCAGATCAAGAATGAAAACAAGAACACTTCCGTGGTGATTATGACCGCTTTTGATGATATGAGAACAACAGTAGAAGCAATAAAAGCCGGTGCTTTTGAATATTTAGTTAAGCCCCTGGATTACCTGGAACTCGACCTAACCATTGATAAAGCCTTTCAGATGAGGTCCTTGGAGGAAAAAGTTAGCTATCTGGTTGAGGAAAAGCAGAAGGAATATCAAATAGATAATATAATTGGTCGGTCTCCCCAGATGCGAGAGGTCTTCAAGTTGATTGGCTCGGTGGCCAACACCAGGACCAATGTTTTGATCCAGGGGGAAAGTGGCACCGGAAAAGAGCTAGTGGCTAAAGCCATTCATTATAATAGTCCATTCAAGGATGAACCCTTTATCGTTATTAATTGCTCGGCTATTTCCGACACCCTGTTAGAATCGGAGCTCTTTGGTCATGTTAAGGGGGCTTTTACTGATGCTGTGGCCGAGACCCGGGGAAAATTTGAGATAGCTGGCAAGGGCACCCTTTTTCTCGATGAAATCGGAGACATCTCTCCCAATCTTCAATCGAAGCTCCTGAGGGTTATCGAAACTCGGGACTTCATGAAGGTCGGGGGAGAAAGGATATTGAAAACAGAAGCCCGCATCATAGCAGCTACCAATCAGAATTTGAAAGAATTAGTCAGGCAGGGAAAATTCAGAGAGGACCTTTATTATCGTTTAAAGGTGGTAGAGATCACTTTGCCTCCTCTAAGGGAAAGGCGTGAGGATATCCCAGAATTGGTGGCTTATCTTCTGGAAAAGATTAACCGTGAACTCAAGAAGAATGTGCGCAAGGTACCGCCCGAAGTTATGGAATATTTAATGAATCAGCCCTGGAAAGGAAATGTTAGAGAATTGGAAAATGCTCTCACCCGGGCAGTAATCCTGGCCAAGGGCGACATAGTATTGAAGGAAAATTTGCCCTTTGAGCCTGCGACTAAACCTCCAGAAGAGAAAAATATTTTTTCTCCCGGAGAGCTTGTTCCCCTATGGGAAGTGGAGAAAAGGTATATTCAGCAGGTGCTGGAAGTGACTAAGGGCAGCAAAACCAAAGCCTGCCAGATCCTTGATATCAGCCGCCCAACGCTTGATAAGAAAATAAAGGATTATAACCTCAAAGTAGAAAATTCCGAATCTGACTAAATAAGCTGAATTTAATCTTTTTTGTAAAAAAAATTAACGCTGAGAAAAGAAATTTGCGGTTAGAATAGTTTTTTGACTATTTTTCTGCCTGAGCTTATCTAATCCATTTTGGCACGAAAAATGCTCTTCCCTTTAAATCAGGTGGATTCATGCTGGAAAAAAAAATTGTGATTGTCGATGACGATGAATCAATAAGAAAAACTTTTTTTCTTCTTTTGACTTCTAAATATAATGTTTATTTAGCCAGGGATGCCCAGGAAGCTCTGGCCAGATTTCAAAGTGCACCGGTCGATCTAATTATTGCCGATTTCCGGCTACCACATAAAAATGGCCTACAGATGGTTCAGGAATTCAGGCGAGCTGGTTACCAGGGAAAGGTTATTCTAATCTCCGCCTTTCCCGAACAGCTAAAATCTGATGAACTTCAACAAGTGGGAGTAAGCCATCTCTTTATCAAGCCTCTTGATCTTAAAGCCTTTACTGACACCATAGACGAGCTTTTAAAAGCTTGATTCTATGAACCGAAAAAGCTGAACTTCCCGGAGTTTTAATTAATTCTCAAGTTATTAAAATTGCGGGTTCGTAAAATATCTTTACGCTCGATGTAATTTTTTTTATGACTTTTTTTATAATTTTTCAAGTTTTCTCTTATAAAAATTGGCACGAAATTTGCTACTTATAAAGGCGGGTGCGAAAAATGTTGATGAAGAAAATGGATATAAAGGCTAATGATAGAAAGCCAATATATATAGATTATTTTGCTGGATTAGGGAGGGAGAAGTCGAAGATACATGAGCCAAAGAATCCAATTTCTCCCTCACTTTTATTTTCCCTTAAAGACGATGAGCGCACCAAAAATTTTATAATTGCCTCCTTTTTGCCCTTCTTTGCCCTTCTTTCCATTCCCCCTTCCTTCAATTAAATCAGAGGGGTGCACGGCGGCACCCCTCTATTTCTTTTTTTAGTTCAAGCCCAAAAAATCAGGTTAGAAGCTATTTTGGACAGAATTTTTTAGGCGGAAGCCAGGGTATTTTTTAATCTGTCTTATTTTCCCAGAAGTGATAGTTTTACCACCTCTGGATTGGATTTAATTTTTTAACCCGGTGTCGAAATAAACTGGACCATTGCTCCCAGGACAGGCGATTAAGTTTTCTAGACTTTGAGAATCAAATTTCTGGAATATCGGAAAGAATTTTTTTGCCCCTCAGAATATTATAAATTGCACTGCTGGCCCATTTTTATTAAACTCATTAGAGAAGATCTGATAGAAAAGGGTAAAAGAAATGAAGCTAAAGACTCGCTTTTGGATCTCAGGAGATTTAAAGGTCGGCGGGGGCAGGTAATTGGACATTTCAGAGGCAACAGGGGAATAAATGAATTAATTCCAAAAGAGGAAATTGTTATGCCTGTCAAGCCAGCTCTTTATTTGTCAGAGAAAAACCTGGGTGTAAGAATCAAAGATGCCATCCCTATTATCAAGGTTAGTAGCATGGTCCTGAGCATCGATTGGCCCAGGGAAATAGATGAGATAAAAGCCCGGTTAATTAAGATAAATTTTTAATTTCCTATGAATACTTTTCTTCTGATTTCTTTCTTCGGATTGGCGGCCTACCTTTTTTGGGAAGCAGGCTGCCATGGCCCTGGGTAAAATCCCTCATCGCCTGGCTATCACCGGCATCAGGGGAAAATCCAGCATCACCAGACTGATTGCTGCCGGGTTAAGGGGGGCAGGTTATAGAGTTATGGCCAAGACTACCGGTTCCAAGCCCGTTTTAATCTATCCTGATGGTCAAGAAGAGCAAATAAAGAGAAGAGGGCAGCCGACTATTCTCGAGCAGAAGAGACTCATCAGAAAGGCAGTTAGAGAAAAGGTCGATTTTCTGGTAACCGAAATGATGAGCATTCGACCAGAGTGTTTGCGGGTAGAAAGTAGCCATCTGATTAAACCGGAGATTTTGGTTTTAAGCAATATCAGACCTGATCACCTTGAAGAACTGGGTCAAACTGAAGAACAAATTGCCGTCTCTCTCTCTTCAGCTTTTTTAAAGTCATTGAAAATTTTTACTCCAGGTGAGGAAGCTATTGAGCCGGTTGAAAATTTGGCCCGAAAGGCTTGTTCCTCACTCTTTAAAATCGATAAAAATTCATTTTCAACTGACCTGGTTCGTTCGCTACCTTACCCGGAATTTGAGGTTAATGTCCGATTGGCGATAGCCGTTTTAAAAGAGTTTGGTTTGAAAGAAGAAGAAATTCGGGAAGGATTAATTCAGGTCCATCCGGATTATGGCTGTCTCCGAGCCTGGGAGAAAACATTTGAGGGTGAAGGCCTAACCTTTAATTTTGTCAGCCTCTTTGCCGCTAATGATCCCAAGTCAACCGAGGAAGCCATGAAAATGATTATTAAGAAAATGGGCTGGGAAAGCCGGCCGATGGCGGCGGTCTTGATTCTTCGTCCAGACCGAGGAGATCGAACTCGGCAATGGCTCGATTATCTTCTAGAATCTGGGGAAAAAGAAAGCTTTATAAAAAGCCATTGGCAACTTCTGGCTTTCTCTGGTCCTGGCAGCCAGGCGGCAGCCAGGTATTTGAGGAGAAAAAGATGTTCACTTGAAAGCCGAGTCAGAATAATTAAAGAAAAGAAGCCGGAAAAAATTCTTAAAGAAGCAATTTCCCAGCTTAAAATTTTTAAGGCTTCTGTTGGTTCCTCTCAACCATTTTCCTTTCCCCCGTCCGAATTATCCAGCTCTTCCTTGAATTCAGCTTTGGAAACTGGCGATAATTTGACCAGGTCTTCGGTCGGACACGTAGTTATTTTCGGCCTGGGCAATATTGTCGGCCCCGGTCAGGAAATAATAGATTATCTGGAAAGGACGGCTCATGCCCTTAAATTATAATAGCCTATTTCTTGGTCTGGTACTTTCTTTGATTTATGTAGAAATAACAGGTGTATCTCCTGGCGGGTTAATTGTGCCAGCCTATTTTTCTCTTTATCTTGATCAGCCCTGGAGGCCGGTGGCCACCATCCTGGTGGCGCTATTATTGCTGGTAATTTATCGCTGGCTATTTCGCTATTTTATTTTGTTTGGCCGCCGGCGGTTTGTTTTTATGATTCTGGGCGGTGCCCTATTGGGCCAGGTCTGGGCTCTAATTTTGCCCCACCTTTTTTCTGAACCAATCGGGTTAAGGGTTATTGGCTGGGTAGTGCCAGGAATCCTAACTTCTAATTTAGAAAGACAAAAAATGCTGCCAACCTTGGCTTCTCTGATAGTGGTTTCTGTTTTGACTTTTTTTATCAGCCGGCTGTTATACTGATGCCTAAACCAAAAATAAACTCTATAACACTTTATCTGTTAGCTGCCGTCAGCCTCATTTTTTATTTTCTTTATTTAGGAATGATTCAACCTCGGCCTAAAAATAATGGGGCAAAGCTAACTGAAATTAAAGCTGCTCGGCTTATGTTGGAAGCTGAAAAAATAACCTTTTCCTGCGAAAAAAAAAGGGGATTACAGCCGGAGAAAAACTTTTTTGACCTGAATAAAACCGGTTTAATTGGCCTGGAACATAGTCCCCTAACCACCACCCTTGGAAATCTCGAGGCTAAAAGAACCACCACTAATCCCAATATGGCCGCCCTCCTGGTTCATCTGCTGGAAAAAGCCGGAGTAAAAGAAGGAGATTACTTTGCCCTCGGGGCTTCGGGTTCTTTCCCGGCTCTAATCCTCGCTTCTATTTGTGCGGCTGAGGCTCTCAAGGCTAACCTTACGATTATTGCTTCGGTCGGAGCTTCTCAGTGGGGGGCTAATAATCCTGAATTTTCTATTCTCGACCTGGAGGAATGCTGGCGATTAGCTGGCTTTGATCATTACCACTTTCTGGCGATTTCTTGGGGAGGGGAAGATGATTCGGGAAGAGAATTTCCCGAAGATTTGAAATTGAAACTCAGAGAAAAAGCCGCCCATTTAGGAATTAAATTTCTGGAAGGTGAAAAATTCCAAGAAAAGGTTCAGAAACATCTGTATCTTTATGAAATAAATTCACCGGGTGGGATAAAGGCATTTATCAATGCGGGTGGCAGCTTAGTAAATTTGGGTAGAGATTCATCCATTCTGGAATTACCGCCTGGACTTGCCAATGTAAAAAAATTACCGCCACCTGAAAAGCGCGGCCTAATCCAGGAAATGTCGGCTAAGGGCATTCCGGTAATTCACCTGCTTAATATTCGGAGTTTAGTTCAACGTTATAATCTGCCCTGGGATCCTCAGCCTTTGCCTCAACCTGGCCAGGGGATTAATTGGCCTGAGGAGAGATCTAAAAAATCATCTCTATATCTTTTTGTCTTTTCTTATCTTTTTGTTCTTTTCTTATCGGCTTTGGTCTTTCCGGCTTTTATTCATAAAAAACACGGCCGGATTCTGCCTTAGAAGGGTCTTTCAGATAAAATCCTATTCCATTCTTGATCAGATCCTGGTAATGAGGAACATTTTCTATCAGAATCGGGCGGTCGGCGTTTGATTCAGTCCAGACTTTTATAATTTGAATGATGGAGGAGAGATGCCGTCCGACTCGCACGTCAATTGGCCAGCCATTTTTATCCAGCTTTTCAAAAAGAAGTCCATGTTTTCCAGCTTTCATTACGAATTCATCTTTCCCGGTCAAAAGAAGTTCCTGGTCGGTTTTCCCTCGGGTAGCATCCAGAAATGGTTCGGGCGTTTCCATAAGGAAAGGAATGGCCGGGGTATGATCACCTATTTCTCTGTGCGAGAGTCCTCTGAGGGCTTCGGGAGAAAACTCCACCCCAATGTTGAAACCTTCCTCGCTGCTGATCATCATCGAAGCGAGGGCAGCGATATCCTGGCCTTTCGGGTGAACTACGATAGTGCTGATAACCGGATATTGAAGCTCAGCTTCGTGCAAATCGATTACCAGGTCAATTTTTTCTTTAAGAATAAGCTGGGTCATAGCATAACAGGTTTTTTCAGTCATAGTTCCGTTCGGTCGCCCGGGCCAGGTTCGGTTCTGATTTCTGATATCCATATAAGCCAGCTGCTGTCTGGAGGGATAATGAATATAAACTTCCGGATCCGGCCATTGGTCCAGTGGATTGGACCAGCGGTCCCCCTGGCGGAACTTTTGTTCCCCCCAAGGAGTTTTAATCGAATAATCTGGCGGGTAAGCTCCACCCGGCCGGGTAGAAGTGGAAGCGCTTGGATTGGCCGTAGGTATAACCAAAACGCGGCCTTTCTTCACTCTAACATTTTCAATGATAAGCCAGGCAGCCAGTCGCCCAGCCGGTTCTTCTGGATGGGCACCCCCTAAAATCAAAATCGAGCCTCCATTTTTATTCTGGCCCAGGATATAAATTTTAGCATCATTGAAGCTACCATTTATTCCAGGAAAATAATCGCTCAATCTTTTTACTTGGAATAGCTCTTCCCCGACAACTAACGGTTCTTTAAGATGACGGCTCTGATAAAAACTCTGGCCTGACAAAATGAACCAGACAAAAAAGATGACCACTATAATAATTTTTCTAAAACGGCCAGGTGCCAATTTCATAGAAACCTCACTTCAAGCGGAAAAGGCGAAGCAAAAAAGGCAGGAGAATAATAAGATAAAGAATCTCCTGCTGCCAGTCTTTAGTTTTCCTGAAGTTCCAGATAAAGCAGGCTGAGAAAAAGCCAAGCATAAAATAATAAAGAATGGTAATTATGGCTGACATAATCTACCCCTTAAAAAACTGTCAAGAAACTAAGTTTATGGCTAAAAATTACCATTAACATTCCCAGCAGAATTATTAGCGCTCCGGGGATAAGGCATTGTTTAAGAAACTGATAGTAAGACTTTCTGGTTCCTACTACCTCCATTGTCAGGCGGCCGATTATAGCTGTTGGCGGCAGGGCATCTCCCAGAGGCCAGATAAGGCTCATCCCAGCTAAAGCGACAATCGGATTCATTCCCCGGGTGTTAAATAGCAGAGCCAGGGGAACGCCCAAAACTGGAGCTGCTCCCCACATTAAAACCGCCTCTGAAACCGGCAAAGTAAGAAAGAGTGTGGCTATTACTATTATCGCTGGCAGGGTCACGACCGAAACTGAAATTAAACCTCTTACCCCGGTTAAAGTCATTATCTGGATTAGGATGCCAACACAGGTCAAGGTCCCTATTAAAGGCAGTAACTGATCTGCTGTCTTCAGGGAAATTTTCCAGAGATTAAGCCTCACCGGAGAAAGCCAATAAGCGGTTAAAGCAGTTAGAGCAAAAATTAAAGGTAATCCCAGAATCGGAAAGCTGAAAGGGAAAATTCTGCCAGCCAAGATTAAAGCCAAAAAGACCAAAAAAGGAAGGCCCAGGCGCCACCAATTCATTTTTTCTGGGGGTACTGGAATTTCGGCCAGAGCTTTTTCGAGGTCAACCGGTTGAGCTTTCCAGCCAAGAATGAAAATAGTAAAAAGAGCTCCGAGGAGACAGGGGATGAGGAGCGGGAGGAAAAAGCCCACATAAGGCATATTAATTCCAGCAGCCGTTAACATAGCCCAGAGGCTGACTGGTGGAGCGGCAGCGCTCAGACCGGCAATTATAAAAATTATGGCGGCTATTTTAATATCTGGGAGTCCCATGTATCTTAGAACGACTGCCACCAGAGAACCAGTAATTAAGACTGTAATGCTACCGGCTCCAGTCAGAGCTCCCGGTATCAAAAGCAAGAGAGTCAGAAGGAGAAAGAGGATAAACTTCCGGCGATAAAATTTCTGAAGAATAGCCCTGACGGCAAAAGCCACCCCTCCAGCCGCTTGGAGGAGGTTCATAAAAAGGGTAGCGGTCAAAAAAATTAAACAGATATCAAGATAGGTCATTGCTCCTTCAGCCAGGTGGCGGGCGGGAATTCCGTAGCCTCCAATAATGGCACCAGAAAGAGCGGCGGAAAAAAGAGATAGCTCGGTAGAGAGCCTGAAAAGCCTGGCCAGAAGATAAGTGGCTGTTATCGCCACTAAAATTATCAAGGCGCTGGCGGTAGAAGACATTAAATCATCTCTTTTCAATTTAGCCGAAGACAGCTCAATACTTTCGGCTATCTATGGTAATTCGAGTAATACAATAATAGCTTTTCATATTTTGTTTATTTTGATACAGGCCTCGTTCGAGAGTCAGGGTTCCTTTTTCATAGTTGTCCCAGCGGTAAAGACCGAGATCGGTCTGGTTGCCGGTAATGGATAAAAGCTCCTTTCCCCCTCCGCTAACCCTTGGCAGGTTAAGTTGATCCAGAACTTGGTTAACAGATTCAAGGTCACTAATAGTAAAAGTTTTTCCATTCGGGTCCATCTCTACTTTGAGCTCTGGCGGTGGCTCAAGAAAAGTGTACACAACTTTATAGGAATATAAATCATTTTGTTCATCTTTGGTATAAGCATAAGTTCGCACCTTTGTTGGGAAGAGGTCGTTTTTAATCGCCTGGAAACTCAGCTTTTCTAACTTGGTGTTCTGTAAATAACCGAGGCAGAGTCCCAGGATAAGGCCGAAGATGATAGTTCTTAGTAAGCTTTCGGTGTATCCCCGGATAATTATGTAGAGTAGCCAAAAGATATCAATGACCAGAAGGATAGTCACGATAGCTTTAACCGTCGAAACTGGGACCATTTTTCTTCCTTTTTATTTAATCTTTCAATGGTATTTTAACAGAAGGAAAAGCCAAATAACAAATTAAACTTTTTCTTTGCTTCCGGCGGACAAATAAATTAAAATTGTTTTCTTTTTGTATTCCATTTAAGGAGAATAAAAGATGAAGAAAAACGCTATAGCCTTAGCCGTGGTTTTAATTCTGGCTTCATCGGTCTTAGCTCAGCCGCAGGAAAAACTTCCCCGTACTCTTTTACCCCTTTCTCTTCTTCAAGAAATAATTAACGAATCTTCCGGTGAGCTGGCGCTTCAGAATGAAATTTTCTTGACTGGAGTAAATCGTAACCGGAAGGCTGATGAGTATAAAAATGGTTATTTTGAAACCAGGTTTATCCTGGAAAAGCTAAAAGAATATGGTTATGACGAAGCGGCCATAGTGGATTTACCAACCCGAGAAAATACCACCTGGGATGCGGAAGAAGCCGAGCTCTGGATGCTTGAACCTCAAAAAGAGAAAATAGCCGATCTTAAAGAAATGCCCGCTTCTTTATGTCCCGGAAGCGTTTCTACTGATATTACGGCTGAGCTGATCGATGTCGGGCCAGGCTCCAGCGAGGCCTATTATAAAGATAAAGAGGTTAAAGGAAAGATTGTCCTGGTTTATGGTTCTCCCGAGAGAGCCCGAAGTCTGGCTGTCGAGAAATATGGTGCCCTGGGAATTATTGCCTGTTCCTCCAGCCATCCGGAATATGATCGGGACCAGCTTGGCTGGAATTCAATCCGAAGCGACAGCCATAGCCGGCCTGCTTTTGCTTTCATGGTTTCAGAAAGAACTTACTGGCAGCTAAAACAACTTTTGGAAAGAAAAATTAACGTTAGAATGAGAGCGGTGGTTAAAAGCCAGATGGTTCCCTATAAAGAAGAAATGGGCATGGGGCTAATTAAAGGGAGCGAAAAACCAGAAGAGGAACTGGTGCTTACCGCCCATCTTTTTGAGGGCTTTGCCAAACAGGGAGCTAATGATGATGCCTCGGGTTGCGTAGCCATCCTGGAAGCCGGTCGGGTAATAAAAAAATTGATGGCTGATGGTCGGATTCCTCCTCTCAAGCGGTCGGTGAGATTTTTATTTGTTCCCGAAATTTCTGGCACCAGGGCCTATCTCGAAAAGTACCCAGAAATTGCCAAGCACTTTTTTGCCAACCTTAATGAGGACATGGTGGGTGAAGCCCTGGTCAAAAATCTTAGTGCCTTCCGGCTGGAAACCACTCCTTATTCTCTGCCGACTTATTTGAATGATGTAGAAGCGTCCTTTGTCGAGTGGTTAGGAGCCAGTCAGCGTCAGGCTCAGGATGCCGGCTGGAAAGGAATGGCGGTGCTCTCTCCGGCTGGCAGCCGTGACCCCTTCTATTTTTCTATTGACCGATTCTCTGGGGGCAGCGACCATATTGTCTTTATTGATGGTTCGGTCCGAGTTCCCGCGGTCATGTTTATTTGCTGGCCAGATATGTGGTATCACACGAGCGGTGATCTACCTGACAAATCTGATTCCACCCAGCTTAAACGAGTGGTGACTCTGACGGTGGCCTCAGTTATTTTTTTGGCTAATGCCGGCTCCGGAGAAGCTGAAAGCATATTAAATGAAGTTTCCTCTCGGGGAATGCAGCGTCTGGGTGAAGAAAAAGGCCGGGCCGAAGATCTGATACTCAGGGCCGAAGGCAAAAATCTGGCTGCTGCCAGAAAGGAAGCGGTTAATATAATAGAACAGGCTTTTTTAAGGGAGAAAGAGGCTCTGAGTTCAGTCAAATTTTTCGCCGGAAACAGCCCGGATTTTGCTAATGATTTAAAAATGAAAATTGTCGGTTTAGAAAAGTTAAAAGAAGACTGGCTGAGGGAGCTCGAAAATATTTATCAATTAACCTGCGCCGAAAAAAAGATAAAACCAGAAAAATTAGCTTTAAGCTCGGAAGAGGTTCGCTTAAGCCGGTTGATTCCAGTAAGAAAACCTCAATCGGAAGGGACTGACCCCTGGGCCGTTCTGATGAAACTAAGAGAAATGAATCTTCAGGTTTCACCTCTCATCTACCAGGCCGAGTTTGAACTGCGAAATTTTATAGATGGACGACGTTCGATTCTTGATATCAGAAATGCGGCTTCAGCTGAATATGATCCCTTGCCTCTGCTGGAGGTGGAAAAATATTTCCAGGCTCTGGAAAAGGCCGGTTTCGTGGAAATAAAGAAGAAATAATTAAATTTAATTAAAGATTCGGAAACTTGGGAAGGCCAGGTTTATTTCCCATAAATTTTGCTCAGAGCCTGAAGTAATTCGACGTTCTTTTCGACCTCAATCAAGGGAATCTTTTTTGACTGGGCAATAGTGGTAAATCGCCCATCAGTATTGCCTTCTTTATTTATTAACATAATATCAGAATTGGGAGCTACCGCCTCAATACTTTGTTCATCGGTGGTATCTCCAGCGGCGGCTCCCTGAGCCCTTCGCTTCATTCCTTCGACATGCCCTCCGATTATGGTAATATTTTCCTTCTTGGCCTCCTGGATTAGCTGGGAGATTCTTTTTATTTCATCTTCTATTGAAATTCCTGCTGCTCCCATGCCCTTAAGGCTGGCCCCCATAACAATAATCACCGAACCATAAGGAAGGCCGGCCGATTTCTTTTTTTGTAGATCGGCGGCGGTGGCTAAAGGATTATAGTCAAAAGGAATATTTAGTTTTTGCAAAACTACTTTGATGATCACGGGCCCTGGACTTTGCCCGCAGGAAGTCAATAATACTGGCTCCTTGGCCATAGGCTTATTCTGAGAAAAAGCTGAGCTGAAAGGCAAAAAGCAAAATAAGACCAAGAGCAATCCGAGAAGAGTTTTTTTCATTTTTCTCTCCTGTATTTAGGTCCATTTATTACTGAATCAGTTTAAGTCAGCTTAATAATAAAATCAAACTTCAGATCAGTTTATTAAGAACCTTATTTTTCTTATTTATCCGCTCAAGCTGGGGAAGAGCTTTAAAAATTAAAGGCCGCATAAATTTTTTGCGCTGGTTGACCGTCGGTTAAAAAATTACCCCAGGCTTTAGTTCCTTTTAAAGCGAAATCAGTTGATTTGGTTCAAATCTTTTTAAAGGCAGTGAGAAGGCCAGCAGAATCAATGATTCTGGCTAAGAGGGCCTTTATTTAGAATTAGAGGAGCTATTTATTCCCAGAAATTTTTTTAGATTTAAAGCATTAAACACCGCATGGGCCTGGTAATCATTATTAAAATAAACGTAAATTTCTTTGGCCTGGATTCGGTTGATGGCTTCAGCCCACTTTTTTAATTCCTCTTCTGAATAGCGGTAGCGATAGCCGCCGGTCAGGCCATGGAATCGAAAGTAGGCAACCTCTGAAGTCACCACCACTTCTGGGGGTACCAGTTTAGAAGAAACTGTGCAAAAAACAGCTTGATAGTTCGACATTAGATGATAAACCTCGGGAGTATACCAGCTGGGATGCCTGAATTCAATCACTTGGTTAAAGCCCGTCGGCAGTGATTTGAGAAAAGCTTCCAACAAATCCAGGTTTTTGGTGATAGAAGGTGGAAGCTGATAAAGGAGGCCGCCTATTTTGGGACCTATCTGCTTGGCTAAGAAAGCAAAATGTTCCAGATCATGCTCGACTTTTATCAGCTTTTTCAGATGAGTTATCTGGCGATTGGCCTTTAGACTGAATTTAAAACTTTCCGGGGTATTTTTAGCCCAGGACCTCAAGGTTTCCGGCCGGGGAGACCGGTAAAAAGTCATATTGATTTCCACTGTTTCCAGGTGTCGGGAATAGAATTCTAACCACTCTGAAGATTTTAGTTCTGGAGGGTAAAATCTGGTCTTCCAGTCGGGATAGCTCCAGCCTGAGGTACCAACATAAATTTTCATTTAATCCTGAATCTAATTTACTTAGAATAATTATTAAAATCAACAAAAAATATGGCTGATCAGTTTTTTCTTACGAATACTGGCTCGAAAGAAGTAGATAAGGGCGGGAAAAAAGAAACCGGGTGAAAAAATATTAAATTGGCGCTGGGCAAAAGGCCGGCCATCTTTTTGACAGGTAATTTTTTTTGTGTTAAATTTACAGCTTAAAATTTCCGGGGAAATAATGCCAAATTTAAATAAATCAATTACCAACCTGACAGGAGGAAAAAGATGATCAATTTAGCTTTCTGGATTGCTCCATTGGCTTCAATTTCTGCTTTATTTTTTGCCTGGCTGTTTTATCACCAGATGAAGAAAAAAGATGAAGGAACTGAGAGAATGGCTAAAATTGCTTCTTATGTCCGGAAGGGAGCCATGGCTTATCTCAAACAACAATATAAGGTGGTGGCAATAGTTTTTGCCTGCCTGGTTGTTTTACTGGCTTTCCTGGCGTTCGTTCTGAAAGTCCAGAACAACTGGGTGCCAGTGGCTTTTCTGACCGGAGGTTTTTTCTCCGCCCTATCCGGATATTTTGGCATGAAAACAGCGACTTATGCCTCCGCCCGAACAGCCAATGCTGCCCGGAATTCTTTAGACAGTGCCTTAAAAATTGCTTTTAGAAGTGGAGCGGTTATGGGGCTGGTAGTAGTTGGCCTGGCCCTTTTTGATATTTCCATGTGGTTTTTGATTTTAAAGCATTTTTACCCGATTTCTGATTCTCATAATTTAATTTTAATCACCACCACGATGATTACCTTTGGCATGGGAGCTTCAACCCAGGCTCTGTTTGCCAGGGTAGGCGGTGGAATTTACACTAAGGCGGCTGATGTCGGGGCCGACCTGGTGGGCAAAATTGAGTCTAACATCCCTGAGGATGATCCCAGGAATCCAGCGGTTATTGCTGACAATGTCGGGGACAATGTGGGCGATGTAGCTGGCATGGGAGCCGACCTCTATGAATCTTATGCTGGCTCCATTCTGGCGACTGCCGCCCTGGGAGCTTCAGCCTTCGCCGGACAGGGTGCTCTTCAACTTAATTCGGTTATCGCTCCTATGATCGTGGCCGGGATAGGGACCATCTTGTCTATCCTGGGGATTTTTTTAGTAAGAACTAAAGAAGGAGCTACCCAAAAGGACTTAATAAATGCTCTCGGCCGGGGAATTAATGCCAGTTCTCTCCTGATCATGATTGGATCTTATTTTATAGTCCGCTGGCTGAATCTCTCAATTGGAATCTGGCTGGCCATACTTTCTGGCCTGATTGCCGGGATAATCATCGGGAAGTCCACTGAGTATTTCACCTCGCATTCTTTCAAGCCAACTCAAAGGATTGCCGATAGTGCAGCCACCGGGGCGGGGACAGTTATCATTACTGGAATCGGCACAGGCATGCTCTCAACCTATATCCCCGTAATTTCTGTAGCCATTGGAACTGTCCTGGCTTATCTTTTCGCCTCTAATTTTAATTTTCTGGATGTCGGGCACGGGCTCTATGGAATAGGCATTGCGGCGGTCGGCATGCTTTCGACTCTCGGCATCACTCTGGCGACCGATGCTTATGGACCTATTGCCGACAATGCCGGCGGGAA
>PNJE01000145.1 GCA_002877915.1 Candidatus Aminicenantota bacterium | reverse complement strand
TTTCAAGGACTAAGCTGAGAAAAGCCTTGGCTTCCTCCCGGTTGGCTTCAACGGACGGACTGCCGCTGCGCCGTCTCCAAATACTACCCTTATCATGGATACCATGTCTTAACCGGAAAGAGCCAATAATTTGACATATATTATTATTTTTTTTAGCATACTCATATGGAAAAAATTGCCCGTTTTAGTATTTCTTTAGAAATTGAATTATCTAAAAAATTTGATCTCTGGATGAAAAAGAATGGCTATAATAACCGTTCTGAAGCTATCCGGGATTTGATCAGGGATCGCCTGGTAGAAGATGAATGGAAAGATGAAGAGAAAGAAGTAGTGGCCATCTTGAGCCTGGTTTACAACCATGAAAGCCGGGATCTTTCAGAGGTGCTGACTGCAATCCAGCATGAGAACTATCAATTAGTTTTGACTTCAACTCATATCCACCTGGATAAGCACAATTGCCTGGAAGTCATTATTATGAGAGGTCAAGCCGGTCAAATTAAAAAGGTAGCGAATAAGCTTTTAAGCCAGCGCCGGGTTAAACACGGCCGCTTGGTTATGACCACCACCGGAAAGAACCTGGTCTGATTTTTTTTCTTCCAGAGTTTTAGCGAACCATCATCATAATCTTATTTAATTTATCCAAATTTTAGGTTTGCAGGGTGAAGTAGTCGAACCTTAGCCAAGCTTAGATAAGCTCAGGATTGATACTTAGACAAAAGATAAAGAAGAGGAACTTCCAGTTGATGCTTTTCCAGCAATTCTCGGTTACTTAAAATCTCTTCCTTTTGGCCCTCGGCAATTTTCTGGCCTTCGTCAATCAGCATAATCTTACTGCCTATTTCCCAGGCAAAATCCAAATCATGGGTGGCCGCAATTATGGTTTGGTTAAAATTTTTAAGATAATTAATTAACCATCTTCTGGAAGCCGGGTCCAGGCCAGAAGTTGGTTCGTCCAGGACCAAGACCTTGGGTCCAAGAACCAGGACTGTAGCCAGGGATACTTTTTTCTTTTCTCCCAAGCTCAATTGCTGAGGAGATTTTGGCGCCAGAGCAGCTATTCCCAGGTTCTGCAAGATTTTCTTAGTCTTGAATTCAATCACCTCTGGTTCTTTTTCTCCATTAAAAAGTCCAAAAGCTACCTCGTCCAGAACCCGGGGCATAAATAACTGGTCATCGGGACTCTGAAATACCAGGCCGACTTGAGCTCGTATTTTTTTTATATTTTTTTTGTTGATGGTCTCCCCAAATATTTTTATCTCGCCTTTTCCTTTAAGTAAGCCATTAAGGTGAAGAAGTAGGGTTGATTTCCCGGCGCCGTTTCGGCCGATAATCATTAATTTTTCTTGCTCTTCTACCTGAAAGCTAACCTCTCGGAGAGCAGTGGTGCCATCGGGGAAGGTATAGGTAAGGTGGTCCACTTCTACCGCCAGCCTTTTAGCTGCTGCAATTTCAGCCACCTTTTTTTCCTCAAGCCAAGTCATATAATTTTTATTAATATAACCAGGCCACCGAATCCTAATAAAAATAAATAATCTTTAGCCCTCAATCTAAAGTCAATTAAAAAATGTACTTTCCCCTGAAATCCTCGGCTTAGCAGGGCGGCATAAATTCTTTCGCTTCTTCCGACCAGCCTCGACAGATACTGCTCAAGAATCACGGCGGTTATCTTCAATTCCTCCCAGGGGCTTCTTTTGGTCAACGTCCTGGAAGACCTGGCCCGGAAAATTGACAGCAACTCTTCCTTCAACAGGATAAAATAACGGTAAGCAAAAGTCATCATGGCTACCAATCCAGAGGGAAAACGAGCAACATATAAACCTTTTATTAAATTGTCAAAGTCGTCATCAATTATAAAAATGGAAAGAGCTATCCAAATTAAAAAAGTTTTGATGGCTAAATCAAGAAAGGCCTTCTAGCGGCTTTCAATTTTTTCTGAAGAAAAAAGGTAGATGGTTAGAGCTAAAAAGGCAAAAAGAGAAATCAAAAACCAGCTAAGCTTGATAATATTTTTTAGACGCCGAACTTTAGCTGGACTTATTAGCCAAAAAACTAAAATCATCAACATAAGATAAGCGGCTGCTTTCCAAAAAACTGCCGGGAAATAAGTTACAATAATTATGGTTATAAAAATCAAGGCTGAGAGTAGCCTAATTCTCGGATCAAGAAAAACCAACGCTCGATTCATTTTTTCCGGCCAGAAACCAAGTATAAGTTTGGCTCATCAATAAATTCAAGGATCTCCAGCTCAGCGGCTGAAAAAAGCTGATGCATCTCGTAAGCCTCAGGTAAGAAATCTTCACAAATCGGATAGGCCAGCTGAGCATGGTAACTATTAATTTCCTGGCGACCAGACGTATGGGCGATAAATAGCTGCCCTCCAGGTTTAAGCAGCCGATGCATTTCCCTGAGGCTCTTGAGTTTTTCTGGCAAGTGGGGAAAAAGAGCCAGCAGAATTATCCGGTCAAAAAAATTATCAGTTAAAGGCAATTCAGTAACATCAGCCTGGAATATAATTAGATTGGGAGCAGAATATTTTTTTCTGGCGTAAGCCACCATCTGAGAGGCAAAATCAACCGCCACCACCAGACCAGTTGGCCCAATGGCTGACCGAATAAAGGGAATTAGCCGACCGGTTCCGCAGCCGGCATCGAGGACTTTTTGCCCAGGTTGAAGAGAAAATTTTTCAATCAAGGTAGGCAACTCTCGGTTAGCTTCAGGCCGACTGTGTTCTTTTTCCCATTCGTCAGCGACCTTCTCAAAAAATTCTTTTCGGTCCATCTTAGCGGCTTATTCCTGATTAAAAAATGGCGAAATCATGATTCTCCTTTTGAGGTTAATGACCAGCGGCGGTATTACTAAAAAGGTAAGAATAATTCCGGGTAGTCCTTTAAGTAAAGAAGAAATTCCCAGAACGACTCCGGGCAATTTTAGCCACTTAGAAATGAGAATAATCGATAATAACAGAACTACTCTTTCCCCGGCTATGGTTAAGACTAAAGAGCACCAGATGTTCATTTTTAGCTTTTGATAAAAGAAGTAGGGTATGATCACCAGAGCTAAAGCTTCCCCCATCATGATAAAAGCGATCGGCGGATATAATGGAGGCATGCCGGTAAGGAGGGCGGAGATTAGAGGCGAGGTCAGACCAACAACCAAGGAAGCCCTGACGGGTAATAGGTATCCAGCCAGGATTATCGGGAAAAACATTGGCAGAAAAGAACTTCCCAGGCCGACCAAGTGGAAGGCTATCGGAAGAGCCAGAGCTAAAGCTATAAACAATCCACCAAGAAGAATTTCAGACGGCGATTTCAAGGTTTAATCCTGAGTCAAAGGGCAATAGAGCGCCCGGGCAGGGGATAAGCTCCCGCCGCTTGACCGGGTAAATCCACCCATATTTTTTATAAAATCTTGTCTGGGCAAAAGAATCAGGGCTAAAATAACGATTTTCTCCAGTGTTAAGATACCCTTGGTCATCTTTTTCCTTTCAGTATTAAGAACATATAAATCGTAACACCGCCAATATACTCAGGGCTGGCTAAATTGTCAAGACAAAATGCAGATATCTACCCCAAGATATTTCCGGTTATCCACCGCGAAGAAAATGATAGCTTGCCCAGAGCAATCGATTCTAAATTACCTAAATATTTTAAAATAATAAGTAATTATCAGAGGTCTACCCTTAGGTCAGTTCCAGAATCAGTTATCGGCGAAGGGCTGGTCAATGGAAACAGCTTCCAGACCACCAAGGATTCTAGCCCCATCTTCAGTCACTACCATACAATCTTCTATCCTGATGCCAAACTGCCCATAAATATAAATGCCTGGTTCGTTGGAAAAGGTCATCCCCGGCTGGATTTTTAACTTATTTCCCTGGACTAAATATGGATACTCATGCCCCTCTAAGCCGATACCATGACCGAGGCGATGGAGAAAATATTTATAACCTGGGCCATAACCGGCTTCCTCAATCACCCGGCGAGCAGCTCGGTCGACCTCTTCGCAAGCTACCCCAGGACGGCAGGCCTTCAAGGCAGCACTTTGCGCCTTCTTGACTATCTCCCAGACTTTTCTCATCTGGTCAGTAGGCTGGCCAAAAACCAGGCTTCTGGTAACATCAGAATTATATCCCTGGACCTGGCCACCTCCATCTACTAAAACTACATCTCCATAGTGCAGAGGGCGCACCTTCCGTGACCCATGAGGAAAAGCCGAATTTTGACCAAACGATGGTCCCCCGCTTCCGCTAATTCCGAATTTCCTATGCTCTTGCCGAATCAAATCAGCCAATTCTTCTGGCCACAAGCCTTCTTTTAGTTTTTGGAATGCTTGCCGGTAGGCCAGCTTAGTAATCCGGTTAGCTGCCTCCAGGTAGAGAATTTCTTTTTCTGTTTTGATTCCCCGGCAATTATTAGAAACGTAACTTCCGTCGACTATTTCTATTTCCGGAGCTTCTTTTTTTATTCCGTAAAGGATAAAAGCCCGGGTTGAAGGTTCAATGGCTAAAATTTTATTTTGACCATAATCAGATAAGATTGTTTTTATCAGCTGGAAGGGACTCTCATTTTCTTCCCAGGTTCTTATTTCCTGTTCAACCGGGATCATTTCCCTGGCTCTTTCCTCTTCAAATTTAGAGCAGACCCAGACTGGCAATCTGCCTGGAATCAGGACCGCACCGAAAGTCCTTTCACTTCGCCACCAATTCACTCCAGTAAAATATTGAAGGCTGGGACCTGGTTCAACAAAAAAGGCTCCCACTTTTTGTTCGCTGATCAGCCGGGCCGCTTTTTCCAGTCTATTGGCATAATCCTCGTTATCTAAAGGCTTAATATTTTTTAAAAGATGTTCCAGCTTTTTGTCCTGATTCGCCTGTAAGTCTAAAGTTGAGCTAAATAACTTGGCGGCTCCAGACAAAGTCAAGGCGGTCAGACCACTAACCTCAAGGAATTTTCTTCGGCTGATCATTTCATCAATTCTCCTTAAAATAAATGTAATGTTCTTAATATTAAATTTCTGTAGAGCTTGTCAAGCGTCTAAGAAAAAACCGACTTCAAGGAAATATCCTAAATTATATGAGTCATGCTTCCATCAGGAGAACAGCCAACCAGGTTGCCTTCTGTTTGACTTTCACCAAAAGTAAAATTTTTTTCTGAGTGGTTAACTTTACAGATTTCTTCATAGCCTTTATAATGGGTTTTTAATTAATATTTTAACTTAATTTTCAGGTTTAATCATGTTTAAGAATAAATACAACGAGCTCCAGAAACAGGCTCTGACTTTTATTTTCCTCATGGGATTAGTCAGCCTTTTTAGCGATATGACTTATGAAGGGGCCAGGAGCTTGACGGGACCATACTTAGGATTGCTGGGAGCTTCTGCTTTTATAGTCGGATTGGTATCGGGCCTCGGAGAATTTATTGGCTACGCTTTGCGATTAGTTTCCGGTCTATTAGCCGATAAAACCAAAGGCTACTGGTTTTTAACCTTTGCCGGTTATAGCCTTAATCTCTTGGCCGTTCCTTTTTTAGCCCTGGCCGGGCGCTGGGAATTGGCCGCCATGCTTATCGTCCTTGAAAGAATGGGCAAAGGAATTCGTAAGCCCGCCCGGGATGCGATGATGTCTCATGCCGCTAATCAAGTTGGAGCCGGCTTTGGCTTTGCCCTGGAAGAGTTCTTAGACCAGTTAGGAGCCATGCTTGGCCCTCTTTTTTTGGCTCTGGTAATTTCTCTTAATGCCCGCCTCGGGAATCTGGGTAGTTATCGGCGGGGTTTCGCCTTTCTTCTTCTTCCGGCGATCCTGGCCATGGCTGTTCTAACCTTCAGTCGGCTGAAATATCCTGTTCCTCAGAATTTTGAATCGACCAAAAAAGCCGCCAACCAGGAGAAATTTGATAAAAGATTTGTTCTCTATTTGATTGGTATTTCCCTTCTGGCGGCCGGTTTTGCTGATTTTCCTCTTCTGGGTTTCCATTTCCAGAAGCACAATTTAATTTCTGGAGCTAATCTGCCTCTCATTTACACTTTGGCCATGGGAATTGACGCCTTAGCCGCTCTATTTTTCGGGAAGCTCTATGACCGGGTTGGACTAAAATCTCTGATGCTCTCAACCTTCCTTTCTGCTCTCTTTGCTCCTTTTGCTTTTCTTTCCAGATCAATTCCCCTTATTATCCTCGGAGTAGTTTTCTGGGGAATCGGCTTGGGCGCTCAGGAATCAATTGTAAAAGCGGTTATTGCCAATCTAATTATTGCTGGGAAGCGGGCCACTGCTTATGGTATTTTTAATTCCATTTTCGGTCTGGCCTGGTTTCTGGGCAGCGCCCTGATGGGTTTTCTTTATGACCGAAAAATCATTTTGCTGGTTATCTTTTCAGTCCTAACTCAGGTGGCCGCGGCCATATTTTTCTTTGTTCTTTACCGGAAGCTTAAAGAACCAATCTTGAATTGACATTACCATTACCAAGCCTAAAAATTTAAAAACCACGAGCATATTTGGTCCAGAAAAGCTCATAGAGTTCATTGTATTTTTGAATGGCGGCCCGAGCAAAATCATTGGTATAAATAGTTAGATATTGATTAACGCTCAGCGGTTCTTGCGCCGGGTTTTTACTGTTCATTATTTCCTGGACTTTTTTTTCGACCAGCGGTAATTCGGCCAGGGCCTTTTCCTCAAATTCCCGGACGGTATTTTCCATTATTTCTTTATTTTCTCCCCAGCGAAGAACAGCCAATC
>PNJE01000028.1 GCA_002877915.1 Candidatus Aminicenantota bacterium | reverse complement strand
CCGCCGTAACTACGCAGGCCGTTCCATGCTGGTCATCGTGCATTACCGGGATAGTCAGCTTTTCCTGGATTTTTTCTTCGATGTAAAAACAGCGCGGGGCGGAAATGTCTTCTAGCTGGATGGCGCTGAAAGTCGGGGCGATACTGGTTACTGTCTCGATAATTCTTTCTGGGTCCTTGGTGTTGATTAGAATGGGCATGGCCGAAAGCCCGGTCAGGGTTTCCATTAAACTGGCTTTGCCTTCCATTACCGGCATAGCGGCCAATGGACCGATATCGCCCAATCCCAGGACTGCGCTGCCATCGGTGACAATCGCTACCAGATGCCTGATAGCGGTATAGCGGCGGGCTAAGGCCGGATTTTTATTTATCAACAAGCTGACTTCGGCTACGCCCGGGGTATAAACTTTCCGCAAAACACTGATGTCATTTATCTCATAGCGGCTGCGGATGGCAATCTTACCGCCCTGGTGCATTTCCAGGACCTCATCTCGGACCTCTAAAAGCTCAGATTCGGGGAAACTTTTAATAGCGCTAACCACTTTATTCAGGTGAGCTTCATCATCCACAAAAATAGTTATATCCCTGACCATATAATTGGTGCCCATATGAATGATTTTTATTTCGCCCACGTAGGCTTTTTCTTTTCCAATGACCGAGAGGAGGCCACCAAAAACACCAGGCTTTTGCCGAAGACGGCATCTCAGGGTGCGGACTAATTTATCTTCCCACCACATATTATTTCTCCTTAATATTTATAAAATACCTGATTATTATACATTTTTTTCTTCGGCGGCGGTATTAGATGGGCGGTTAATCTTTAAGCTAATAGCTAATGGAGACATCTTGATCAAAAATGATAGGCCAAGCGATTGCTGTTAAAATCAGCTTCTATTACGGCAAAAGTAATAATAAAAAATTGGAATGACCAAGAAGATAAAGAAGGCAGAAGTAGTTAACCCGCCGAGGGTGGCTAAGGCCAGGGTCGACCAGATTTGCCTCTGGCCGCTATCCAGTTGAATCAAGAGCATTGGTAGGAGACCAAAAACAGTAGTAGAAGTCGTCATAAATACGGGTCTGATTCTTTCTTCCGATCCCTTTATAATAGCCTGATCCAGAGGCAGTCCAGAATTTTTCCGGGTGAGGTTGATGTGATCAACCAAAATAATCGCATTATTAACTACGATTCCAGCCAGTAATATCAAACCTATATAGGCAGAAGAATCGAATGGGTAATTAGCCACCACGAAAGCCCAGAATACCCCGACGAGAGACAGGGGGACAGAGAGCAGTATGATAAAGGGCTGAATGAATGATTCATAGAGCGAAGCCAGGATCATAAAAATTATAATTAGGGCGGCTATCAGTCCGAAAGCCAACTGCCCTTTTTCTTCGGTGGTCATCATAAAACCGTATTCCTTCGCCGCGGAGAAACCTGGAGGCAAACTCAGGGTAGAAAAAACTGCTTTTCTGTAATTTTCGGCCGCTTTGTAGGGGCCTTTAAATTCCCACATAACGGTCAGCTGAAATTGCTGGTTTTCTCTATAAATGGCTCCTGGGATTTCTTTTTCTTCCATCGAAACCAGTTCTCTTATTCTCAGGTGGTCTCCGGCTGGGGTAATGAGTAAAGTATCCAGGAGCTTGGTCAGGTCCATCAATTCTGCCTCGGGAAATTTCAGCTCAATCGATCTTTCCTGACGATCGATTACTGCCTGGAGAGGAACGCCAAAAGTGCCAGGTAGAAGGCTTTGCAGCTGGTAGAAAAGATAGTTGGGGTCAAGATTATATTTGGTGAGGGCTTCCGGACGAAGTTTAAGGACGTATTCAGTTGAGGAAATATCGCCCCAGTAATATTCTCCAGTAATTGATTTTATTTCCCCGACCCGAGGATTTTTCCTCAGCCTGGTTTCCAGGTCGGCGGCGATATCCTGAAGTTTTTTCAAATTGTAACCATAAATGCGGATATATGAGTCTAAGTATCGGCCGGCACTCATTGAACTGAAATATCCCTGGGGGTCAAATCCATAAACTCCCAGGCTGACTCCAGCAAAATTGGTGGCCAGCCTGATCAGCTCATCTTTGAGGATGTAAGGATGGGCCGACCGTTCGATTTCAATTGGGAAGGTAATATCCAGATAGGCCTGTTCTCTAAAAACCTGGGCTTTGACTGTTTTTTCGCAGGGGTAAGCCAAGGCCTTATCTTCAAATCTCCGGATAAGTTCGTCGGTGGCTTCCAACCGGCTTCCGGCCGGCATATTGACGTAAACGGTAAGCCGGTCGCGTGAATACCAGCGAAAGAATTCGCCGATGGTCACATTCTTCCTGAAAATTTTATAGCTACCAATGAAGATTAAGGTGACCAACAATAAAATTTCTATCGGGTGGTGCAGACTGAATTTTAATACCTTTTCAAAAATACTTCTTGGCCGGCTTTTTTCTTTTTTCTTTCGGACAAAAAGCAATCTCGGGCTCAAGGCTGGTATTAAGGAAAAAGAAACCAGCATCGAAGTGGTCAGAGCAATAGACATAACAATACCCAGAGGCAGGTAATAAATCCGCAATCTTCCCTGGAAAAATGGAAAACAGAAAAAGACTCCGATGGTGGTTAAGGTTGAAGCCAGGACTGGAATAATAACTTCTTGGGCTCCCTGAAGGGCAGCTTTTTCAGGCTCCAGGCCATTTTCTCTGAGTCTGAGGGTATTCTCAAAAACAACAACCGAATTATCTACAAACATCCCGAATCCCAGCGCCAGAGCTCCCAGGGTCAGCATGTTCAATGATATCTTGAAAAGATAGATAAAGTTAAAAGAGATGATAGCCGAAAAAGCGACCGAGGAGAGAATCAAAAGAGAAGGAGCCAATTTACGGATGATAATAAAAATCATTAGAAAAACAAGAAAGGTTATCGTGGCCGCTAACAAATAAAGGTGATGCAAGTTGCGGATAATTTCCTGGCTTTCATCATCTACCACCCTGAAAATCAGGTCTCGTGGCAGATTCTTCTTAACAACTTCTAACCGTTTTTTTACTTCCCTGGCTACTAAGAGGGTATTTTTCCCCTTTTCTTTTATGACCTGGAGCATTATGGTTGGCTGGCCATTTATTCTGTTCAGGTGGTAAATTTCTGCATATTCCATCGTCACCCGGGCGAAGTCTTTTATTTTTATTGGAATTTCTCCTCGGTATCCGACAATGGTCTCTTCAAGGTCATTTAAATTCTTTGGAGCAATTGATATCCTCAGCAGGTATTCTTCATTTCCTTTCTGAATTCTGGCTGACGGATAAACTCCCAGCACCTGGGTCAGAGCCAAAGCTACGGAATAAGGATGAAGGCCAAAATCCTTAAGCTTTTTCTGATCGAGAGTTATCCGGACATTAAGATCCGAACCGCCACTGACCTCCACTTTAGAAACCCCATTTATAGAACCCAGGCTGTTCTCTAACTTGTCTTTAACTAACTCCCGCAAAGTTTGCAGCGGGTAATTGCCAGAAATGGTATAAGTCAGGAACGGCCTCACCCGAAAATCTTCTGGAACATAAGGTTCCACCACTGGCTTAACCCCGTAGGGAAGATTGGGCAGCGTTCGGGCCAAGACTTCTCTCAGGGCTAAGTTAGCAAATTCAAGATTAATTTTCGGATCAAATTCAATAGTTAGCCGGGCTGCCCCAATGTCAGAAGTAGAGGTAATTTTCCTTACCCCTTTTACCGACAGGGCTGCTTCTTCCAGTAGCGAAGTCACCTGCGTCTGCATCACCTCGGGAGAAGCCCCAGGCCAGTTAGCCAGGATGTCCGCCCGGGGGTATTCTTCTTGAGGAGCCAGCTCTAAGGGAATATGAAAGAGCGAATAGAGTCCCAGGGCTAATAGAGCCAGATAAATCATCAGGGTAGCAACCGGACGATCAATAAAAAATTTCATAGCGGTTATAAACTTTCAGCATATTTTGTTTTTTGCCTTTTTCGGGCTTCTGCGAACTCATATAGAACTGGAATTAGAATTAAGGTTAAAAAGAGTGAAGAAGTGAGGCCACCCAGAACAGCCAGGGCTAATGGTCGGAGCAGTTCAGCTCCCCGCCCGAGGCCCAGGGCCATCGGAATAAGGCCAGTTATGGTGCTCATAGTTGACATCATAATCGGTCGGAGACGAACCTGGCTGCCTTCAACCACCGCCGCCCGCAATTCCCGGCCTTCCCGTCGAAGCTGGTTGATATAGTCTATTTCTACTATGGCATTGTCCACCACCACGCCAATTAACACTATTACTCCGATAATCGAAATAGCATTGATGCTTTGACCGGTGACAAGCAGAAGCAGGATGGTTCCGACCAGCCCCATTGGAATGGTGAACATAATCAAGAAAGGATGAAGGAGGGATTCAAACTGGGCAGCCATGATCATATAAATTAAAAGCATGGCCATAATGAAGGCCAGGAACAATGATTTAAAACTGGCGGCCATCTCTTCTCTTTCTCCGCCAAAGACTATTCGGTAATCAGCCGGCAGATTGAGTCCCTGAATAGAATGCTGAATGGCTGGAATTATCTGGCTGAGTTTTTTCCCCTTTAAACTGGCGTTAATAATGATTTCCCTTTCCTGATTTTCTCTTCTGATTTCGTTTGGACCCTTGACCAGTTCATAGCTGATTAATTCGCGGATGGGGATAAGAGTATTTTTGTAAGGAAAAAAGGAGTCCAGCACCTGGTCAATATTTTTTCTCGATTGAGGTTCCAGGATGACTCGGACATCATATTTTTTTTCTAATTCTCGGTATTGAGTAGCTACGTTTCCTCTTACTGCTTCCACCAAGTAATTAGCTAACTGACCAGGAGAAAGATCGACGTATTTTTCTAAGGCTTCTTTTTTTATTTTGATTAGAACTTGCGGTTTGCCTTGCTGCAGATTGAGGTTAACATCGGTTATCCCCGGTAATCGTTTGAGTCTCTCTGAAAAATCGAGGGCAATTTGCTTCAGTCGGTCGAGGTCCTGTCCCTTGACCTTGAGGACGACTTCTCCGGAGCTCAGAGCCAGAAATTCACTTAGGGTAGTTTGTTCCGGGGCGACCGAATATTTAATTTCAGAAAAGGAGGAAAGAAAATTCCGGGCTTCAGCCATCATTTTATTCAAAAGAGCCGCCCTTTTGATTTCCACTGAGATTTCGGCTGAATTAACCGAGACATCCGGTCGATAACTTTCACTACCAGAGATAAGGCCGATCTGGGAAAACACTCGCTGACATTCAGGTTGTGACCTCAGCCAGCTTTCCAGCTTAGAAACTATTTCCTCGGTTTGCTCAAAGGAATATTCGTTAGGAGCTTTTAAATTGATAATAAAAGTGGAGGTTTTGAGGGGAGGCATTAGTTCCCGGGGAAGTAAGAAGCCTAACGCCAGAACAGCGGTAAAAGAGATGAGCGAAATATAAAAGACTCGCCTCTTGTTATTCAAGCTCCAGAGAAGAGTACGAAAATGCCCGTCAACGAATTTTTGGTACCAGATATTAAATTGACGAAAAATAATTTTAAGAATAAGCTGGAAAGGCCTGCCTACTAACTGGAAAAGTTTTATTATCAGCCAGTAAATAATCTCGGCGGTAAATATCAGAATGAAGACCACGAGATTAAATAAATTGTAGATTAAAAATACCAAGCCATACCAAGGATAAAGAAAGACCCGGCCATTTTTACTTATCTTCTTAAAGCTTAGCCACGATGGTCGGCGTTTAATTCCTTTAACCTCTGGGAGTCTGATAGTTCTGGAAGCCAGCATCGGCAAAAGGGTGACTGAAACCAGCAAGGCCGAAAGAAGGGAATAGGTCACGGTGAGAGCCGCATCCTTAAACAGCTCCCCAGCAATGCCCTGAACGTAAATAACTGGCAAGAAAACCACGATGGTAGTCAGCACCGAAGCCGTAATGGCATTAATAACTTCCCTGGTTCCGACCTCACCGGCCACCTTCAATGGCTCACCTAATTGGTGATGACGGTAGATACTTTCTGAAACCACCACCGCCGTATCATCCAACATGCCCACCCCTAGGGCCAGGCCGCCTAAGGACATTAGGTTCAAGGTGATATTTCTTAAAAAAAGCAGGTTGAAGACTCCGATAATTGAAATAGGAATAACCGTGGCAATGATTAATGGTGATTTCCATTCTTGAAGGAAAATCAGCAGGGTAAGAAAAGCCAGAATCGCTCCTTCAATGACTTCTTCCTTGGCGGTATCAATAGCTTCCTGGATGTATTTAGCCTGCTCAGAGATTATTTCCAGGTTTATTTCCGGATTTTCCTTTTTAATCTGGTTAATAACCTCCTTGGCTCGCTGGGTAACCTTAACTGTATTGGCCCCATATTCTTTTCGAATCAGTAGGCCAATACTATCCTGGCCATTAAGCCTGGTGGTTCCTTCTCTTTCTTTGATGGTATCCAGCACCCGGCCGATATTTTTAAGCAAAATGACTCCGCCATCCTTGGTGAACCTGATAGGTATATTTTCAATGTCATTAACTGCTTCAAATTCTCCGGCTATCCGGAGGGAATAAACGAATTTTCCCTTACGAATGGTTCCACCCTGAAGGCTGCGGTTAAAAGCAGCAATTTTCTGTCCGACCTCTTCTATCTGGAGTCCATAATTGGCCAGTTTATCTGGTTCAACTTCGACCTGAATTTCTCTTTCGACTCCGCCAGTAATTTCTGCTTCCGCCACCCCTTCGACCTGTTCCAGGCGCGGCTTAATCAATTCTTCAGCCAGCTCCTTTAATTCCAACAACCGGCGGCTA
>PNJE01000072.1 GCA_002877915.1 Candidatus Aminicenantota bacterium | reverse complement strand
TGGTTTTGGCCGCCGGGGCACTGAGAACCAGGTTAACCAGGCTGGAAATTTCTGAATCCCAGGTAGAAAGAGAACGGCTGCCTTATTCCATTGCCTATGGTTCAGCTACTTTCATTCGGGATTCGAGAGATGATACTTTCAATCCCCAGAATGGTTATTTTTTCAGCCTGGCTCTGGAAAGGGCTTATCCTCTTTTTCATACTGAATCAAACTTCACCAAGGTTTTCACTAAATTTCAATACTTTTACCCCCTGGCGGCTAATATCAATTTTAACACAATGTTCCGACTGGGGTTGGCTTCGGGGACGGTGCCTATTCCAGAAAGATTTTTTGCCGGCGGCAGCAATTCCTTTAGGGGCGTTTCTTTTGAAATGTTAGGACCCAAGGATCCGGAATCAGGATTGCCGCTTGGTGGCAAAATGATGTTCCTGGTAAATATGGAGACCAGGTTCATCTTATTTAAGAAACTACCTAATTTAAGCGGAGCTTTATTTTATGATATGGGGAATATCTATCCAGAAATAAAAAATTTCAATTTTCTCAAATTAAGCCAGGCAGCTGGTTTGGGATTGCGCTATCGTACGCCACTGGGGCCAGTTCGTTTTGATGTGGGCTGGAATTTGAATCCGCCAAATGGAAAATGGAAACCGCTTTTCTTTTTAACCATTGGCAACATGTTTTAGGTGCTATTTATTATGGATAACGGTGAAAAAAAATTCCTGGGTTATGCGGCTTTTTTGCTTATTTTATTATTCTTACTGCTTTCTTTAGTTGTCCGGCCGACTTCCGGCCAGGAGGTGATAGATTGTTTGGTGGCAGAGGTTGATGGTGTTCCCGTTTCACTTTTCGATCTTAAGGTTGTCGAAGCGTTTCAGTTGATAGGAAGTGTTCCAGAAGTTTATAAAGATAAGGAAGAAATGCTGAACAGTTACCTCGACCGACTTTTGGTTCTGGAACTGGCCAAAGGACAGCTCGGGGCGAGCCAGGAGGAATTAAATCAGGAAGTAGACCGGCTGAAAAATATTTTTGGCCATCAGGAGTTCGAAGAAAAGCTGGCCTCCCTTGGAATGAAAGAAAGCGATTTATTTCCCTATCTTCAACAAAAAATTCTTTATGATAAAATTTTAAGCTCGCGCTTCAATCAAAAGCTTTATATTTCTTTGAAGGAAATCGAAGATTACTACCAACAGGTTTATGTACCCGAAGAAAAGGCCAAAGGAGGAGTTCCTCGTGAAATGGTTAACGTTCTCGGAGAGATTGAAGCTCAATTGCAAAAAATTAAGGCCGGCCAGCAGCTTAAAGAATGGGTGCAAGAGCTCAGGCAGCGGGCCGATATCACCATTTATCTGGACTGTTTGAGAAAAATATAAGAAAGGAAGGTAAATGAAAAAGAGGCTTTTCCTTTTTCCCGGACAGGGCTCTCAGGTTGTCGGTATGGGCTGGGATTTTTATCAGAAAAGTGAAGAAGCCCGAAAGATTTTTAAGACGGCGGACGAAATCCTTGGCTTTAAACTATCCCAGCTTTGTTTTGAAGGACCGGAAGAAGAACTGCGGCTAACCGCTAATACTCAACCAGCTTTGCTTACGGTGAGCTATATTGCCTTTTATCTTTTGGGCCTAAAGCCAGATATAGCTGCCGGGCATAGCCTCGGCGAATACACCGCCTTAGTAGCTGCTGGGAGTTTAAAATTCGAAGATGGGATCTGGTTAGTCCGCAGGCGAGGAATTTATATGCAGGAAGCTGTTCCGCCCGGGGTTGGAAGCATGGCGGCGGTTATCGGGGTGGAATACAATAAAATCGAGGAGGCGCTTAAAAAAGTTAGTCGAGGTCTGGTGCAGGTAGCTAATTGGAACTCTGAAGAGCAAATTGTGATTGCCGGAGAAAAAGTGGCGGTAGAAGAAGCTTTAACCATTATCAAGCCACCTCGCTCAGTGTTTCTTTCAGTTAGTGGACCTTTCCATACCAAGCTGATGCAGCCAGCAGCAGAAAAGTTAAAGGCTGAATTGGACCGGGTGACTTTTAAAGATCTGGAATTCCCGGTAGTTTCCAACGTTACCGCTGCTCCAGTTAAAACTGCCTCCGAAGCCAAGGAATCTCTGGCCAAGCAAATTGTCAGCCCCGTTAGATGGTATCCATCAATGCAGGGATTGGCGGAATTGGAACTTGATGAAGCCGTGGAACTGGGACCTGGTAAAGTTCTGACTGGCTTGCTCCGGAGGATGGTCCGTAAATGGAAGAAAGTACCCGAACTTTATAATATTGAGGATATGGTGGCTCTGGAAAAATTCCGGGTTGATTCAGGAGGAAGTTTCTGATAAAACCTTGCGCCCGAAGCGGAAAAAATATTCAGTGGCTGAGAATAGAGCCATAATAACAATCAGCCATAGCCCGAATGGGTGAGCCAGGCGATAAAGAAACGGAAGATAATTAGGGCCGAGAATCAAAATTGCAATGGTAACTGTTTCCAAAATCATCTTCAGCTTTCCCCAACCAGAAGCCGGAATGTTATAACCTCGGGAGGAAGCTATTGCCCGGAAGCCAGTGACGGCAATTTCTCGCCCGATGATGATTATAGCCATCCAAGCGGCTACTACCTGGCTCTGGACCAGGCAGATTAGAGCGGAAGCGATTAGCAGCTTATCAGCCATCGGGTCAAGAAGGGAGCCCAGAACAGTAGTCATTTTTTTCCTTCTGGCCCAGAAACCATCGAGCATGTCAGTAAGGCAGGCAAAAACGAAGATGGAGAAAGATATAATTTCCTGTCCAGGAAAATGGCTCAGCATGGCCACCACCAGGGCAGGTATGGCTATCATCCTGGTAATAGTCAAAAACATTGGTATATTCATGAGATGAATCCAAATCAACCTTAGTTTTTAATACTAAAACTTAAATCTGGCCTTGTCAAATCGAACAGAAATAGTTTCTGGCTTCCCCAGGTTGAAAACCAGCAGCTTGATATAATATAGTTTAGTAGTTGCTTTCGGTAAAAAAATGGCTCGAAAAGAAGATTCCTTAACCCCGATGATGGAGCAGTACCATCGGATTAAATCTCAGCATCGGGACTGCTTACTGTTTTTCAGGCTGGGGGACTTTTATGAAATGTTTTATGAGGATGCCTTTACCGGTTCTTCAGTCCTGGGTATTGCCCTGACCTCAAGACAGAATGTTCCGATGTGCGGAGTGCCTTATCATGCGGTTAATTCATATTTAGCCCGGCTGCTGAAAGCCGGTTATAAAGTGGCCATATGCGAACAGGTGGAAGATCCCAAACAAGCCAAGGGAGTGGTCAAAAGAGAAGTCATCAAAGTTCTAACGCCAGGAACCGCAGTGGAGGTTGAAACCGGCGAGCGAAATGAAAGCTTCGGGGTCTTCAGTTTAACCCTGAGCGATGACAGATGGGGGGCAGCTTATGTGGACCTGCTTTCCGGGAAGGTAAGTGCTCTGGAAGGAGAATCGAAGGATAAAAAGTTTCTTCTGGATGAAATCTATCGTTTTTTCCCTCAAGAGATAATTTGCCCGGAAAGCCAGGAAAAATTAATCAGGGATTTGCTTGCCGGGAGCGATTTTTTGGAATCGCCTATGATAACCACCATAGAAGATTGGTCTTTTGAATATTCCCAGGCGGCTAACAGGCTGACTGAACACTTTCAGGTTATGTCACTCGAAAGTTTTGGCTTGCAGAACAAGACGCTGGCTATTTCTGCCGCTGGAGCCCTTCTTTTTTATTTGAAAAAGAATAGGAAAGAATCGGTTGATTTTATCAGGAAGTTGGCTTTTGTCCATAACCGCCAGTCAATGATTCTTGACGCCATTGCCATTCGAAATTTAGAACTGGTAAAAAGCCAACGTAACGGGCAGGTGCCTGGCTCTTTACTGGGGGTGATTGATTATACTTTAACCTCACCTGGAAATCGGCTGTTGAAGGACTGGTTGCTCCATCCTTTGCTCGATTCTCAAGAAATCTGGAGGAGGCAGGAAGCAGTAGAAGAGGCAGTTAAGAAGCCAATAATCCGGCAGGAAATAAGAAATCAATTAAAAAAAATTCTGGATTTAGAGAGGCTGACCACAAAAATTTCCTTAGCGGCGGCCGGTCCGAGGGACCTGGTGGCTTTGAAAAAATCTCTCTGGCCTCTACCCGAGATTTATAATCAGCTTAAAAATTTTTCCTCCCCTTATTTTACCGAGCTGATAAAAAATTGGGATAATGGCGAAGATCTCGCCAGGTTAATTGATCGGGCCATCCTTGATGAACCAGCCTATCTGCTTCAGGAAGGAGGGCTAATAAAAGAAGGCTACCATCAAGAGCTCGACGAATTAAGGGCCATCAGCCATTCGGGCAAAAGCATTATTGCCCAGTTAGAAAGGAAGGAAAGAGAAAGGACCGGGATATCTTCTCTCAAGGTAAGGTATAACAAGATATTTGGCTATTATATTGAAGTGACCAAGGCCAATCTTAGCCTTGTGCCGAAAGATTATGAGCGCAAGCAGACCCTAATTAATTGCGAGCGGTTCGTAACGCCGGAATTGAAAGAATACGAGGCGAAAATCCTTCAGGCTGAAGCCAGAAGCAATGAACTGGAATATGAGTTGTTTCTCCAGGTTCGGGAAGAAATAAACCGGGAGCTAAGGAGATTGCAGCAAATAGCTCAAAATGTCGCTGTTCTGGATGTGCTCCTGGGGCTGGCTGAACTCGCTCACCAGAGAAATTATTGCCGACCTGAAGTTGATGACCGCGAGGTAATTTCTATTATTGAGGGAAGGCATCCAGTAATCGAAGTTCTTCAGAAAGAACCCTTTATTCCTAATGATACCTATCTCGACCGGGAAGGGCACCAGATTTTAATCATCACCGGTCCGAATATGGGTGGAAAATCAACTTATTTACGTCAGGTCGCTTTGATTTGCATTCTGGCCCAAATGGGCTCTTTTGTTCCGGCCAAAGAAGCCCGCCTCGGCCTGGTTGATCGCCTGTTTACCCGGGTTGGAGCTACTGATTATCTGACTGCCGGTCAATCAACTTTTATGGTCGAAATGATAGAAACAGCCAATATTTTGAATAATGCCACCGAACGCAGCCTGATTCTTCTGGACGAAGTTGGCCGAGGAACCAGCACTTTTGATGGCTTGAGCATTGCCTGGGCGGTAGCTGAATATTTGCACCAGCAAGAAGATATCCGGCCGAAAACCTTATTTGCCACCCATTATCATGAACTGACCGAGCTGGCCTCAAATTTCCCGAGGATTAAGAATTTTCATGTGGCCGTTAGGGAATTTCAGGAAAATGTTGTTTTCCTCAGAAAAATTAAACCCGGGCCTTCTGATAAAAGCTATGGGCTTCAAGTGGCCAAGCTGGCCGGCCTTCCCCGGGAAATAATAAGAAGGGCCAGAGAAATTCTTTTCAACCTGGAAAAGCTGGAAATTGATGAGGAGGGGAAGCCACGCCTGGCTTATCATCATTTGAATAACCATAATCGGAATCAACTATGGCTTTTCCCTGAAGACCAGGAAAAACTGAAACTAAAAGAAATTAAAGATAAAATTAAAAATTTACAACCTGAGAATCTAACTCCTCTTCAGGCTTTGCAGATCCTGACCGAACTGAAGGGAGAAGTGGACCAGATTGACCAGGCTCAGAATTCATCTGATTCGTCATCCAAATCTAATTCCTCGTCTTCTTCAAAATCTTCTTCATAATCATCATCCTCAAAAGAGGTTTCACTCAATTCTTCTTTTCTTTCTTCAATAGCTTTCTCGAACTCCTCTTCATCTTCATAGCGCCTTAAATAATTGGCGGAAGAATCGCTATAACAGAGCTCGAGATAATCATCTTCAATTACACAGAATACGGACATCTGGTGATCTGAATGTAAATCACCAACCGTTTCAATAATATCGGCGGCTTTTTTAATAGCATCAAGAGTTGTCCAGCTATAAATTTCAATTTCCTCCATGATACACTCCTCTTGAAGAAAAATATTTATTTTTTGGCGCTTGTCAAGTGAAAAAATGAAAAATGGCAGCTTTATTTTTAAATTTTAAACAAGCTCGTCGATGGAGCTAAAAACCGGCTGGGTAGCTCCCCGATGAGAAAAGGGTATTTACTGGAAATTAATTAAAGGCTAAAATATAGAAACAATTTCAGGTGGAAATCTTTAGTTGGAATTAAAAATATAAAAATAGCTGAGAGCTTTTGAATTTGATTTTTTAAAGGCGGGAATAAATCAAGTTTAGGAGGTAAAGATGCGCTGGGATAAACTGACGGTTATGTCTCAGGAAGCTTTTCAAATAGCTCAGTCTAAGGCGCTCGAATTAGGGCACCAGGAATTAAGGCCTGAGCATTTGCTCTGGAGCTTTTTAACTCAAGAAGGGAATATTGTTGGCTCACTGCTGGCCAAGCTGGAAGTTAATTCTGCCGAGCTCCAAAAAGAAGTGGAAAAGCTGCTGAAAAGGATGCCCAAAGTTCAAGGAACGGGAGAAATATATTTATCATCTCAACTAAATGAAGTTATGACCGAGGCAGAAAAAGAAGCCGAGAAACTTAAGGATGAATATATTTCTACCGAGCATATTTTCATTGCCATGGTTAGGCTGAAACATTTAGAAGTAAGCCGGTTATTATCCAGTTTTAAGATTGAAGAAGACGCTCTCCTTAAGGCTTTGATGGATATCAGGGGAACGCAGAGAATAACTGACCAGGAGCCAGAATCAAAGTACCAGGCGCTGGAAAAGTACGCCCGCGACCTGACCGCGCTGGCCAGACAGGGAAAACTCGACCC
>PNJE01000031.1 GCA_002877915.1 Candidatus Aminicenantota bacterium | reverse complement strand
CACTGCCGAATAGGTCCCAGAGCCTCCCACAATTTTTTCCCGGCGGCCATAAGGTGTTTCAATAGTATCAAAAGCTACCGAACCAATAATAACCAGGCTCAATAGGCTCTCCTATTTAAGATATTTACCCAGAAGAAGTGACAATTTTTCTCGGGTTTCAGGATTCTGGGCTTCTGGACTGGTGACGATGGTGTTCCTTAAAGCTTCTTGACAGGGGCAACTTTTACCTTCGATTTTGTTAATAGAAGAAACTGTTTTTTTAATAATTTCTTTTGCCCGAGAAATATTAAGCCTGAGGTTTTCCAGAATTAAATCGACACTGACTGATTCTTCCTCGCTTCTCCAGACATCATAGTCAGTCACTAAATTTAAAGTGACATAACATATTTCAGCTTCCCGGGAAAGTTTGGCTTCAGTAGCAGCAGTCATCCCGATGACGTCTGCTCCCAACTGCCGATAAATATTTGATTCCGCTTTCGTGGAAAAGGCTGGCCCTTCAATACAAACGTAAGTTCCCCCAAGATGAACCGGCAATTCCATTTCCTTAGCCACCTGATAAACATGCTGCGAGAGAACAGGGCAAACAGGTTGAGCCAAGCTAATGTGAGCTACTAATCCCTGGCCGAAAAAGGTACAGGGGCGGTGAGTGCGGTCAAAGAATTGGTCAGCCAGGACAATATCCCTTGGTTTTATTTCTTCTTTTAGCGACCCAACTGAATTGATTGAAATCAGCTTCTTCACCCCCAGGCGCTTAAAGCCATAGATATTGGCCCGATAATTTACTTCCGACGGAAGCAAGCGATGGCCTCGACCATGCCGGCTCAAAAAAGCCACCGGTTGTCCTTCCAGTTCTCCAATCAGAAAACTGTCTGAAGGCCGGCCAAAAGGAGTGTCGAGATCAACCGCGATTAAATTTCGAAGGCCATCAATTTCATAAAGTCCGGTACCACCAAGAATTCCAATGGTAGCTTTTGGAAACTCCTTATTTTCCATGATTACTCCTTTCGAAGTTATTCATATACAATTTATTTCCCGTTTCCGTCAAGTTTAAAACCACTTTTTCACCTTTGATTTTTATGAGGCAAACGACTATGCTTTTAATAAAATAATAAATTAGAGGTCAAGAATGAAGTACATTTATTTTGATTGTTCGTCTGGGGCGAGCGGGGATATGATTCTAGCTTCCTTGCTTTCGCTCGGGGTCCCGACTGAAGAATTCAAAAATTTTATTAAGAGCCTCAAGATTAAGTGTGACCTTAATATTTACCCAGGCAAAAGCTCGGGTTTTTCCGGTCTAAGAGTTGAGGTAAATATCAGCCGGCCTTCAGAAGAGAGAAATTACCCCGAAATAGAAAGGATTATTAACCGAGCCAATCTGAGCCCCCGGGTCAAGAAAAACTCTCTCGCCGTTTTTAAGCGCCTTTTTCAGGCAGAAAGTCGGGTTCATGGAACAAGCTTCCGGAAAACTCATTTACACGAAGCTGGAGCTGATGATGCTCTGGTAGATATTATTGGCAGCTGCTGGCTGCTGGAAAAATTGCAGGTGGAGTCAATTTATTTTTCTCCGGTAAATCTCGGCCGTGGCTTTGTTCAAAGCGAGCATGGCCGGTTGCCCGTTCCCCCTCCCGCGGTAGCAGAACTGATGGCTGGACTTCCAGTCTTTAGCAGCGAAGAACCGACAGAACTATTAACTCCAACTGGGGCAGCTATTCTGACGACCCTGGGTCAGGGCCTTTCCACTCTTCCCCAGCTGGTTTATGAAAAAATAGGCTATGGCCTTGGCCATAAAGAACTCAAATACCATCCCAACTTGCTCCGGGCCTTTTATGGCCGAAAAGAAGATTTCCGGTCAACCGAGCAGATAATGGTTATTGAAACCAACCTGGATGATTGTTCTCCCCAGATTTTAGGGAATTTCATAAATGAAGCCCTAAAAAAGGGTGCCCTGGAAGCTTATCTGACGCCAGTGATTATGAAGAAAAATCGGCCGGGTTCAAAATTGACCCTGATTGCTGAGGCTGATAAAATAGACCGGATAGTTGAAGCGGTGTTTCTTGAAACCACCTCAATCGGAGTAAGAATCTTTCCAGTCGAAAGACGAATTCTCCGGCGGGAAATAAAGGAGGTTCAGGTAGCCGGCCAGAAAATAAGGGTCAAAGTGGCCTATTTAGGTCAGGACGTCGTTAATTATCAACCAGAATTTGATGATTGCCAGCAGGCCGCCGGGAAAACCGGGCTTCCAGTAAAAAAAGTTATGACCCTGGCTCTCAAAAAATTAAATTAAAGGCAAAAAAATGGAAAAAGGAAAAAATAAAGCGAAAATTTCAAGAAAGATGGATCAAAAAAAGATTGAGCAAGCTATCAGGCTGTTGCTCGAAGGGATCGGTGAGGACCCAGAGAGGTCCGGTCTTAAAGGAACACCCGGCCGGGTAGCCAGGATGATGGAAGATATTCTTGGCGGAACTCACCTGGACCCGGTCGAAGATTTGCAAGTCTTTCATGATGAGCGACATGATGAAATGGTTCTCATCAGAAACATTCCTCTTTATTCGGTTTGCGAACATCATCTTCTGCCTTTTGCCGGAGTCGCTCATGTGGCTTATATTCCCAAGGAGGGGCGGATCATCGGCTTGAGCAAAATTGCCCGCCTGGTTGACACCCTCGCCCGAAGACTTCAGCTTCAGGAAAGGTTGACCAAACAGATTGCCGATACGCTCAACGCCACCCTTAACCCTTTAGGGGTAATGGTGGTGATTGAAGCCGAACACCTGTGCATGTCGATGCGCGGCATCAAGAAACCCAAGGCCGTTACAGTCGTCCGCGGTTCGTTCCGCAATAATCCGGCTACCAGAACCGAAGCCATGATGTTGATTAAAGGAGGTTATCCCGGTGGAAGAGAGATCTAAGAATACTTTTTACGTGACCACACCGATATATTATGTTAATGATGTTCCTCATATCGGCCATGCCTACACTACTATAATTGCTGATGCTTTAGCCCGCTACCAGAGATTAAAAGGCAAAAAGGTATTTTTCTTAACCGGAACCGATGAACACGGGCAGAAAATAGAAAAGACAGCCATAGAGAAAGAGCTGAATCCTCAACAGTTAGCTGACCGGGTGGTCGTAAGATTTAAAGAATTATGGCAGAAGCTAAATATTTCCTATGATTATTTTATCCGGACTACAGAAAAATTTCATGAAGAGGGCGTCCAGAAAATATTTAAAAAACTTCTGGAAAAAGGAGATATCTACAAAGGCATTTACCAGGGATGGTACTGCATTTCTGAAGAAAATTTTTTGTCGGAAGATGTGCCCCTGGAGGCGGATGGCTACAAAATCTGCCCCGATTGCGGTCGTCGGGCCACTATGATTGAAGAAGAAAGTTATTTTTTCAGACTTTCAGCCTACCAGAAGCCTTTGCTCGAATTCTACGAAGCCAACCCTCAATTTGTTAGACCCCAGACCAGAATGAACGAGGTTGTATCTTTTGTCCGCCAAGGGCTAAAAGACCTCAGCATTACCCGCACTACAGTAAAATGGGGTATTCCAGTTCCTGGAGACCCAAAGCACACGATTTACGTCTGGTTTGATGCTTTGCACAATTATCTTACTGGCATTGGCTATGATTGGAATCCGGAGCTTTTCCAGACTTTTTGGCCAGCTGATGTCCAGTTGATTGGAAAGGATATCTTGAGATTCCACGCTATTTTCTGGCCGGCTTTTTTACTGGCCTCCGAATTGCCCTTGCCCCGGACAATTCTTGGTCATGGTTGGTGGCTAAAAGATGAAGCTAAAATGTCTAAATCCAAGGGAAATGTTCTTGATCCCAATATTATTTTAGAAAGCGTCGGGGCGGACCCTCTTCGTTATTTTCTTCTAAGGGAAATTCCGATTGGCCAGGATGGCAACTTTTCTCACGAAGCCTTTGTCCACCGGGTAAATTCTGACCTGGCCAATGATTTAGGAAATTTGGTCCAGAGAACCCTGACGATGGCGGTTAATTATTTTAATGGTTCCTTAGAAAAACTTGGTCCGGAAGAAGAGATTGATAAAAAATTAGCGCAGTCCTTTGAAGAAACAAAAAATCGGGTTTATGCCTTCTATGATGATTATAACTTGAATAGAGCCTTAGAAGAAATCTGGGGCTACCTGAACTACACCAACAAATACTTGGCTGAATGCCAACCCTGGAAAATAGCTGGGAAATCTGAGACCCATCCCCGTCTGGCCCGAATATTATACCAGGCAGCTTGTGCCCTCCGAGCAGCCAGCTATTTAATTTATCCAGTAATGCCCCAAACGACAGAAAAAATTTGGAAGTTGCTGGGGCAATCCAAAAAACCGGCAGAAATCTGTGCCGCTGACCTGAATTTCTATGAACGGCCCGAATCATTTTCCATTCGCCGGCCCGAAGCTCTTTTCCCTCGAATAAATCTTCAGGAATTCATTAAAGATACTAAAAAACCAGAAGGAGAAATCAACCAGCCTATCAGAAGGGAGGAAAAAATGGAATATATTTCTTTCGATGAATTTAAAAAAATGGATTTGCGGGTGGCCAAGGTTTTAGCTGCTGAGCGTGTCCCGAACACCAACAAGCTTCTCAAGCTTCAGATTGACCTCGGAAGTGAACAACGTCAGATTATTGCTGGAGTGGCTGAATCTTATTCTCCAGAAGAACTGGTGGGAAAAGAATTTATAATTATCGCCAATCTACAGCCGGCGGTCATTAGAGGTATTGAATCTCAAGGCATGCTTCTGGCCGCCGAAGTAGAAGGCAAAGCGATCATTCCATTTTTTGACCGGGAAATTCCGCCAGGCACTAAGGTCAAATAAAAGACAAGAGCAAAAAGCTACTCCATCTCTTCCAACAAACGCTGGATTTTGGAAAAAGGAATTTTCCCTTCTCGCAAGCAGACCGGTTGGGGGGAAGTCAAATCCACAATAGTTGAGGGCTGTCCTCCGGGGGTTTGGCCGCCATCAATCATCAGATCCACCTTATCTTTAAAAATACTCAGGACCTCATCAAACGAAGAGAGCGGATTCCGACCGCTGAGGTTGGCACTGGTTGAGATTAACAGGCTTCCTGTGCCCCTGATTATTTCTCTCAGCCAATCAAGAGGAGGGATTCTAACGGCTATCGTTCCTTCAGGGCCAAGCAGCTCTTCTGGCAGAGCTCCAGCCCTGGCTTTAAGAACCAGGGTTAAAGGACCAGGCCAGAAATAATCGGATAAAGAGAAAAAAACCGCTGGTAGATTTTCTGTCACCCTTAAAACCAATTCCAGATCAGAAGCAACAAATGGCAGAGGCTTGCCGCTTTCCCGGCCCTTTAGGGCGAATATTTTTTCAGCCACCAGCCTCGAGTTAGCCACTCCACCCAGGCCATAAAAAGTCTCAGTAGGATAAACGAGGAGTTCTCCAGCCAGCAACCTATTTACCACCAAATCTATTTCTTTGCCCTCCAGGCTGCCTTTTTGAAGATTAATAATAAGCGTCAAGATAGCCTCCTTTGCATTACCAGAGAATAGCTCACCCGTTTTTTCCTTTCAAGAGGTAAAAGGACAGGTGTCACTAAAAGGAAACAGGGAGAATTAATCCTTTCCCCGTAATTCTGATATCAAACCTGGCACAGAATTTGCTATAATAAGCAGCAGGAGGTTATGAAGATGAAAAAAGTCATCGTCCTGGTAATCATAGGTTTATTATTTTTGCCGGTGTTTGGTTCAGCCAGTATCTTTACTTTCAGGTACGGTTATTTTGTTCCTCGATTTGGTGGAGGCCCCAATTCTCTCTGGAACATTGAATTTGAAAATATGAGTCTTACCAAGTCTGATTATCAGAGCGGAATGATCGGACTGGCCTATGAATATTTTTTAAACTCCAAACTCAGCCTAGTATTTTCGGTAGACTTTTATAGCCGGGATAAAGCCGGCTTTTACCGTGACTGGACGTTATACAGTGTCAACTCTCAGAACTTCGCTTTCCCAGCTCAATATTATACCGGTGGAAATATGATCATCCACTCATTTGAAGTTTCTCAAACTCCTATCCAGATTTCCTTGAAATTTACTCCACTCGGTCGAAGAGTCAGGTTTGTACCTTACTTCGGCGGGGGGACCGGGATTTTCATCTGGTCAGTCAGGATGCACGGGGATATGGTAGATTTTTCTGACCCCTATACTTATAGTGACCCAGATCTGGGTAATGTTACCGTTTACCCGGTGAACTATGTAATGAGTGACGAATCAAATCGGATTTCCATTGGATACAGTGCCTTCGCCGGAGTAATGATTCCCCTGGGCAATAGAATGACCTTGGATGTCGGCGGCCGCTATCAATTCTTAAAGGTTAATTTTCGCGATGCTTTCCAGGGTTTTGAAAAGTTCGACCTCAGCGGGTATTGCTTGAGCCTTGGTTTAAATTATTGGTTTTAATCATAAATCTCAGGAAATTTTGTAAGGGCCAGAGCGAGAATCTCTGGCCCTTTTTGTTTTGTCCAACTTAAAAACTGGACTAAAGAAAAATAATTCAGGCTGAGTATCTTCTCCCATCGGATTTTAATCCAGTTTATATTTATCCTTGATTTTTTGATAATATTGGGCTTCTTCTTCTTTCCCTCTTTTTAAAAAGCCGGAAATAAGGATCTCGCATTTTTTCTGGATTTCTATTTTGACTAATTCTTGCTGCTCTGGAGCCAAAGGCTCTTTCAAGAGCTTTTCCAAAGCCTGAATTCGCCATTTATCCATCCCCCAATATTTTCGGGAGAGCTGATCAGCTTGACCGCCACGCTTTATAATCTGGGGAGAGGAGATAAAATGATACGGATAGCGGACGGCAATTCTTAAACCGAGGTCATAATCCTCACAGACTGGAAGATTTTCATCAAACCAACCAACTTCTTCAAAAAGGCTTCTCCGGAAAACGGCCGAAGATAAACTCAAGAGGCAAAGCGGTAAAACCTTGTTTAGGACCCAGCCAGAATATTTCTGATGCTTCCGAGCCTGGTTTACCCGTCGCCCATTTCTAATCCAAATTTCTTCCGTCAGGCAAAATTGAGCCTCAGGGAAAGCCTTAAGATAGCTAAGTTGAATCTGGATTTTGTCTTTTAACCAGAGGTCGTCTGAATCCAAGAAGGCGATAAATTCCCCGCCAGCTTGGCTGAGACCGAAATTCCTGGCCCGGCTTACCCCGCCATGATCAATAAAATAATAACGAATGTTGCCCTGATTTTTCCGGTATTTGTCCACCAGATTTCTGGTGTCGTCAGTCGAACCATCATCCACTATTATCAGTTCCCAATCAAAAGGAAATTTTTGGAAATAGGTTTGTTGGAGAACTGAATCAATGGCTTCTTTTAAAAATCGGTCCCGGTTATAAGTAACGATTATAGTTGAGACCATTTTCCTCTGGCCTCTCACCTTGGTATTCTTTTTTAACCTGTTCTCGTTTTTCCAAAGAAAAAGAAAGCTCGCCCCAAGCTGAATCGGCTTCTATCTGAAGCTTCAGAATAAAATCGGAAGTCTCTTTCTCCAGGCTATCTCGAAAGGCCCGGCCCTGCTCAAAAAAATCAAGCATCAAAGGCAGGGAAAACCTCTTCCCTTCCCCAGCCGAAAGAGTTTTATCCCCCGGCAGCTCTCCCCGATATATGGTTTTCCCTTCAAGTTGCAACTCGGCTTGAATTTTTTTGATGAGCAAATCATAGGAATTTTCATTTTTGAGCTCAAATCTAAAATCAAACTCGGCTCCGCCCAGGGTTAAATCTTTCACCAGAAGCGGAAGAAATTTCAAAGTTGGAAAATTAAAAATCGGGAAATCCATCTGCCAGTTGAAAGGAATTTCCTCAGTTTTTTTCCTTTCGTCTTGAAAATTCATTTCTCCAATAACCAGGCAACTGGCCTGTTTTTTACTTCCGCTTAAGTAAGGAGAAACATATTGATAATCAATTTTTACCGGAAAATTAATCAACAAGGGCTGATCAGCATAGGCGGCCAGAGGATTATCAAGAACAATTTCCTTTCGCAAATATTCCTTCTGATTTATCAACACCTGATAACGATAAGAAACTAAAAAGAAATTCTTGGTCCCATGGTTTTCAATTTTAAGATAAAAGGAAAGAATTTCCCCAGATGGGGTTAGAGCTGAAATTTTTTTTTCCACCAGATTAATTTTTAAATCTTCCCGGGAATTTAAGGCCGAGATTCCCATCAACTGGATAGAAGTTATTAGAAATAAACCGACCAGCGACAAAAACCAGCCTTTTTTATTTTTCATTTTAAAGACCTTCCTTTTTTGGTAAATTAAAATACCTTAATTCTTATTAGATTACAAGATAGTCAAAAATAATTCTGGTCTTTACCTGAAATCCAATATCAATTAAGATAAGTAAAAATGAATTAATTGGAGGAAAGATGAAAAAGTTTAAATGGCTGAGAACCACCTTTATTCTGGTCATAATGGCTTTTGGCTTATTGACTGGATTCTTATTAGCCCAGAAAGAAAAGACTCTGACGACTGCTTGGACGATTGATGATATCATTAACGAAGAAAGAGCCATTGATTTCACCATCTCGCCCGACGGAAGCAGAGTAGTCTGGACCAAGAACATCGCCGATAAAGAAAAAGACGGGAGGATATCACACCTTTTCCTCAGCTATTTAGATCAGAATGGTCAGACTGTTCAGCTGACCCGGGGCGAAAATTCAGAAAGCCGCCCTAAATGGTCTCCCGCTGGAAATATGATTGCCTTTTTAAGCAGCCGAAAGGAATCTGGCCAAAGCGAGCGGGAAGAGGTGGGAGGGCTCCAGCTCTGGTTGATTGATTTAAAAGGCGGAGAACCGGTAAAAGTTACCGACCTGGAAACAGGGATAATAGACTACGACTGGATAGATGAGGAGCATTTCCTAATACTGGCCAGAGAAGGGAAAAGCCTGAGAGAAATCCTGGCCAAAGAGAAAAAAGACGACTCTATAGTTTTTGAAGACCAGGACCACCTGATACCCCAAAGACTGTTTTTGTATTCCTGGAAGGAAAAGAAATATCGCCGGCTCACTGAAAATAAGGATCAGATTACCAATTTTTTCCTTTCCCCTGATAAAAAACTGGTTATCACCAGAAATAACCAGAGTGTCAGGTACGAAGTAGATAAAAAGATTAAGCCAAAATTTTTCTTGATAAAACTGGAGGACAAATCCAGTCGGGAAATTTTCCCTGATCCCTATTTTAAACCTACCAGAATCCATTGGGATTTGAATAGCCGCGGCTTTTATTTCGCCGTAATGAAAACTATCGACCCGGTCAACGAAACAGCCGGAGCTGAATTTTTATATTATTACGACCTTGGTTCCAATCAATATCGAGAAATAAACCTTAAATGGGAAGCCGGTTTGATGGAATTCGGTTTTGTCGTTCGAGAGGATGGCTTTATCGTTTCGCTGGCCAATGGGGCAATTCCTAAGTGGAGAAGATATTATAAACAGGGGAACGACTTCACCTTTGAAGAACTTCAAGGCGACCCCTATCCCCACATCTTTAACCTGGAAATGCCAGAAAAAGGGAACCGCTTGGTTTATTCTTATACCACGGCTTCTATCCCGAGGCAGTGGTATTATGGCCGCTTAGAAAAAAACAAAATTATAACGGAAAAACAATTTACCGAATTAAATCCCCCCTGGAAGAATAAGAAATTCGCCAGGACCGAGGTAATCAGGTGGAAAGGAGCTTTAAACGATGAAATCGAGGGCCTGCTTTATTATCCTCAGGATTATCAACCAGGCAAAAAATATCCTCTTTTCTTGAATATTCATGGTGGGCCAACCGGAATTGACCTGGATTCTTTTAACGAGTCCTATGCCTATTATCCTAACCTTTTAGCCCAAAAAGGCTGCTTTGTTTTAATGCCCAATTACCACGGTTCAATTGGCTACGGACAGAAGTTCTCTGAATCGATTAAGGGTCATTATTATGACTATGACCTGGAAGATATTCAAAAAGGCATTGATTATTTGGTGGCCAAGGGGCTGGTTGATCCAGAAAGACTCGGAACTATGGGCTGGTCCAATGGAGGAATTCTGAGCATCGCCTTGAGTGTCTGGACCAAGCGCTTTAAAGTAGCAGGAATTGGAGCCGCCGATGTTGACTGGTTCAGCGATTATGGTACCTGCGCCTTCGGGGTAAGCTTTGATAATTATTATTTTCTCGGTGCGCCCTGGGATAGACCAGACTATTATCTTAAAATATCCCCCCTCTTTTATTTTAAAGAATCAAAGGTGCCAACAATTATTTTCCATGGAACTGAGGATACTAATGTTCCCTTCGGTCAAGGCATGGAGCACTATCGGGTGAGGCAACAACTGGGTCAAGCCCCCGTTCGCTTGATAATCTTCCCCGGCGAACCCCATGGCCTGAGAAAACTCAGCCATCAACGCCGCAAGATGGAAGAAGAACTGGCTTGGTTTGATCGCTATTTTTTCCATACCCTGACTCCGGCTAATGAAGCTCTGAAAGAAGGTTCCCCTCTGGACCTGGCTCTTAAAGCCCAGAAATTTGCCCGGTCAGGAGAAAATTATGGCCTGATAGTTAAAGGGAAACTCATTCCCGAGACGGTTAAATGGCAGGATTTAGAAGTCGGTCGTTTCGAAGTTACCAGAGCTCAATGGAAAGCCTTTGATCCAAATTATCAATTTGAACCAGGGACAGCCAATTATCCAGTTAATGGGATTAGCTTCGAAGAAGCCCAAAAATATGTTCAATGGTTAAAGGAGCTAACTGGCGAAAACTACCGGTTACCCACCGTGGAAGAAGCCCAGAAGCTTCTGGCTCAGGCCAGCGGGGAAGATAATACTCTGGATTACTGGGCTGGCTATCCGGTGAATTTGGATGATAGCCAATTGCTTTGGACCGCCATCTCCAGTCTTCCGGGGTCGGCTCCTCTTCTTCTGCCCGTGGACAGATTTTCGCCGGCGACCGAAAGTTTAATCTTTGGGCTGGGCGGAAATGTAGCTGAATGGTCAGTGGATGGCCAGGGCCAGGGGCGAGTTATGGGATTAAGCGCTATCAGTCGGGCTAAATCCAGAGAAGAATATACACCTCCCCCGCTGGCCTATACCGGACTGCGGGTCTTTAAACAACCGAAAAATTAGGTAAAATAATTCAGATGAAAAAAATTAAGGCTGATTTTCGCCATCGGAGGCTTTTTGTCCAGCTTTTCGGACCGGATGTCTATGCGGTTCGCGACTGGCTTCGCCAGAAACCCTCTTCAGAAGTTGATCTTCTTATTCAGGGACATCCATTAGATGAGATTATCGAAAAGTTGAAGCATTACGGCAAAATAGACCTGGTGGGAAAAAGTTTCGGGGTAATAAAATTTACCATTGAAGGACTAACTTATGATGTCGCCTTGCCGAGAAAAGACGAGTTGCGGCCAGCGATAGATAGCCGCCAGCGAGGTCATAAAGATTTTAATATTCAGGCTGATCCTTATTTACCTCTGGAAAAAGATCTGGAAAGACGTGATTTCCGCTGTAACAGTTTAGCCCTAAGATTATCGGATGGGACCGTTATTGACCCTTTTCAGGGAAGCGAAGATATTAAAAATAAAATAATTCGGCTCACTAATCCCCAAGCTTTTCCTGATGATCCTCTTAGAGTTTTGCGGGCTGCCCGGTTTGCTTCAGTGCTCGAGTATTCCATTGACCCGGAGATTTATCTGGCCGCCAAAAAAGTGAACCTGGAAGGTTTAAGCGTCGAGCGGGTAAACGAAGAATTAATAAAAATCCTCCTTTTATCTCCCCGTCCTTCCCGCGGTCTTCAGGAAATGCTTAAGCTGAATGTGTTAAAACAACTTTTTCCAGAACTTTACCGCTGCAGTTTATCAATCCAGGATTCAATTTTCCATCCGGAAAAGGACGAATTTGGCCATCATACGGTCTGGATACACACCCTCCTGTCTGTTGATCAAGCCAAAGTAATAGCCGAACTGGCCGGGCTGGAACCAACCAAAAAGCTGACTCTACTTTTAGCTGCTCTTTATCATGACACCGGCAAACCGGCTACCGCTAACTGGGAGTATAAAAAAGATCGGCTGGTTATCACCAATAACGGCCACGATTTAATCAGCGAAAAAATAGTTAAAAAAGCTTTAACCCGGCAGAAAATTTTTTCCTGGAATGGATATAACCTGAGGAATATCGTTCCCCTGTTAATCAGGCATCACCATCGAGCTTCCGAAATTTATCTGAACCGGAAAACGGTGACTAAAAAAGCCTATAATCGGCTGGCCGCTGCGGTTAAAGGCGAAATAGAGTTGTTGATTTATCTGGATGCGGCTGACCGGGCCGGCCGGCGAAAAAAATTGATTTCTACTCTCGACCGCCAGGCGGTCTGGATGTTAAGGAAATTTGAAGAATTGAAAATAAATAAAGACACCATCAAACCCTTGATCATGGGACGAGATCTTATTCCTTTGGGAGTACAACCGGGCCCGGAGATGGGTAAGCTGTTAAAAAAAATTTATCGACTCCAACTGGATAATTACTTTGAAACCAGGGCTGAAGGTCTAAAATTAGCCAGAAAGATGGTTCAGGAAAAAAAGGAGAGAGAAAGTTGAAAGTTCTGGTAACAGGAGGAGCTGGTTATATTGGCTCGCACACGGTTAAAGAACTAATAAAAAAGGGATATGAAATAATCATTTTTGATAACCTTAGCACTGGAAGAAAAGAACTGGTCAAGGGCGGCCAATTAATAGAAGGAGATTTGCAGTCGAGAGAATCGATTAAAGCTCTTTTCCGTTCTCATTCCATCCAGGCGGTATTGCATTTTGCTGCCCTGATGCAGGTGGGAGAATCTTTTTTGGACCCGCAAAAATATTATCGCCACAATCTTCTAACGACTCTGAATTTATTAGAAGCTATGCTGGAGGCCGGGGTCAAATATTTTGTTTTTTCTTCGAGCGCGGCCGTCTATGGAGAACCCCAGTATCTTCCAATCGATGAAAATCACCCGCTAACGCCGATAAATCCTTACGGGGCAACCAAATTCATGGTTGAAAGAATCTTGGAAGATTATGGTCGGGCTTATAATCTCAGGTATATCTCTCTTCGCTACTTTAATGCCGCCGGGGCAGACCCCGATGGGCAGTTAGGAGAAATGCACGAGCCTGAAACTCATCTTATTCCCTGCCTCCTTCTTTATTGGCTGGGTAAGAAATCCGATTTTCAGGTCTTTGGAAACGATTTCCCCACCCCTGATGGCACCGCCATCAGAGATTATATTCATGTAACTGATCTGGCCAGGGCTCACCTTTTAGCCCTGGAAAAGTTATTTTCAGGAGGAGAAAGCCAGAGCCTAAATCTTGGTTCCAGCCGGGGCTATTCTGTTTTAGAAGTAATTAAAACCGTAGAAAAAGTCATCGGGGAAAAAATCAAAGTGAAATTTGGTCCGAGAAGACCCGGTGACGTCCCTGTTCTTTTAGCTTCAAGAGAAAAAGCTCAAAGAGAGTTGGGCTGGAAACCGGAACTTTCTGACCTGGAATTTATTATCAGTACGGCTTATAAATGGCATCTTAGCCACTAAAAATTTTAGTTCTGTGGCCTTTGGTGATTGATTAAAAAGACAATTGATGTTATAAAACTCTGGTTATGAATATGAAAAAGAAAAGCATTTATTTTTTATTTTTAAACTTCGGGCTTTCATCTTGCCTGGCTTTCTTCTTAGCAAGTTGCGCTTCGACCGGGGAAAAAGAATCAGTCAATCAAGCGCCAAAGCCGGCGCCCACTCAAACCCCGGAGAAGAAAGCTTCCTCTGCCGGCGAAAGTAAAAGTAACTCCCGGCCTTTAAACCCGGCTTCGGTCTCTTCTGGGCTACCAGAATCAGTAAATAAAAATACCGAGCCTGAAGCCCAAGAGGTCGGCTCCCCAGCAGAAGAGGTTTATGCTCTTTATCAGGAAGCTCAGAATGCCCTGGAAAAAGGCGACCTGGATGAAGCCCTAAACCTCCTGGATGAGGCTTATGCCGCCCTGTTGAAAATTCAGGCTTCGCCAGAATCACCCTTATATCAGGAAAAACATGATCTGAGAATCCTGATAGTTCAAAAAATTCAACAAGTTTATGCCTTCCGTCTGCCACCACCCGGCAATAATCATAAGACTATTCCTCTAACTGAAAATAGCTGGGTTCTGGCGGAAATAAAATCTTTTCAGACTGTTGAAAGAAAATTTTTTGAAGAAGCTTATAGAAGGTCAGGACTTTATCGGGGAATGATTGCCGAACAGATGAAAAAAATGGGATTGCCAGAAGAACTGTCCTGGCTCCCTTTAATTGAAAGCGGCTTCTATCCACGGGCTCTTTCCCGGGCGAGAGCTCTCGGACTATGGCAGTTCATAGCCTCAACTGGCTATCGTTATGGTCTTAAGCGAGACAAATTTATAGATGAAAGAATGGACCCATTAAAATCGACCCAAGCAGCCATAAAATACCTTACTGAATTACATGATTTTTTTGGCGACTGGACCACTGCTATTGCCGCTTATAACTGCGGGGAAATTCGCGTCCAGAATGAGATTCGGGCTCAGCGAATTGATTATCTGGATAACTTCTGGGACTTATTCGCCAACCTCCCCTATGAAACCGCCAGGTATGTTCCTCGGTTCATTGCTACTCTCTTAATAATAGAAAATCCGGAGAAATATGGATTTAATCTCCCGGCACCCGACCCAGCCATAACCTATGAGACGGTTAAGCTGAGCAAGCCCACTAAACTATCAGTTCTCAGCTCCAAACTCGGTTTAAGTTCTGAAATTTTAATTTCCCTTAATCCCGAGCTGCGACATGATTCAACGCCTAATTATGAATACGAACTGCGGGTGCCAGCTGGCTATGGCGATAAAGTTTTGGCCTGCTTGAATGAACTGCCTAACTGGATTCCCCCGGATGTGGTTTTTGGCTGGCATATAGTAAAAAAAGGAGACACTCTCGGCTTGATTGCTCACCGCTATCATACTTCAGTTCAGGCTATTGTCAGGCTGAATAATTTGCGGAGTGCTACTTTAATTTACCCTGGGCAAAAATTGAAAATCCCTGGGCAAAATCAAGGTCTCCTGGCTGCTAATGATGAGGGAAATCCACCAACTGCCAGTTCCAGTGGAAGCCAATCGAATCAGAATAAGGTCATCACTTATGTGGTCAAAGCTGGAGATACTCTTTTTCAGATTGCCAAAAATTATGGTGTCAGCATAGAAAAAATAAAAAAGGACAATCAGCTATCTAATGATATTTTGGCTATTGGCCAGAAGCTAATCATTAAGCTTGATTGACCATAGGTATATAACTCAAACTGGAATAAGGAGGGTAAAATAAAAATGCGTCTATCGAAGCTTTTAATCTGGCTATTTATTTTATCCCTTATTAGCTCACTTTCGGCTGAGTCAGCCAGGGCCGATGGTAAAATCATCCTCCTGCAAAAACAGTTGGCTACCGAAATTAAATCGGTGGTAGATTCAGTTGATGGAGTCGTAGGAATTGCGATTAAAGATTTATCCAGCGGTTATGCCTTTTATTTGAATGAAAATGAAGTTTTTCCTCAGGCTAGCTCCATCAAAATAGCCATTTGGCTTGAAGTTCTGAAACAAGTTGAAGAGGGGAAATTAAAGCTCGACGAATTTCTGGACCTGAAACCACAGGACAAGGTGGGGGGCGGCCCGATTTTAGTTTTTCTGGGAAATCCTTCCCTGCGGATTTCAATCAGAGATCTTTGTGTTCTGATGGTAGTCTTGTCCGATAATACTGCCACCAACCTATTAATTGAGCGGGTTGGAATGGAGGCAGTAAATAAGCGACTGCGGTCTCTCGGTTTAACTCAGACTAAGCTCCAGCGCAAGATGATGGATCTTAAGGCGGCTGAAGAAGGTCGGGAAAATATATCCACCCCCAGAGAAATGCTTTCCCTTATGGAAAAAATCTGGAAAGGCCAGGTTCTTTCCCCTGAACTCCGTCAGGAATTTTTCAATCTCCTGGCCCTGCCCAAAGACAGCCCCTTGCAAAAAGTTGTTCCAGAAGGTGTAGTCGTAGCTGATAAACCGGGCGAGCTGGAAGCGGTTCGTTGTGATTCAGGTCTGGTCTTTCTCAAAAAGCATCCATATGTTATAGGGATTATGACCACCTATCTTTCTCCTCAAGTAGATGGCAATGAAATTATTAAAAAGATAGGCGCTTTAGCTTTCCATTATTTTGATCGGCTGGAAAGATCCAGTGAATACGGCCGGATTGTTTCAGAAAAATAAAAATTGGATATAATCTTTCACCAATCCGGGATTAGAGGCTCCGCTCCCAAGCCTGGGCGATCAGAAAGCTGCAGTCGGTCGCCTTTTATTGGTTCCCCTCTAAAAGGATCATTATCAATCAAGAGATTACCATCAAGATCGGCATAATCAAAGAGTGGGGTTATCGCTGCAGCCGCCGAAATAGATAGGGAGCTTTCAATCATACAGCCAATCATTAACTTCAAATCAAAGGCTCGGGCGACCGCTACCATCCTCATGGCTTCCTGCAACCCTCCGCATTTCATCAGCTTGACATTAATCCCATCAAAAGCGGAGGCCAGGGCTGGAATGTCGTGGCTCTTATGGACACTTTCATCGGCGAAAATTGGAATTTTTACCCTTTCTTTTAGCCAGCGGTAATCATCCAGATTAGCGGCCGGAAGCGGCTGTTCCACAAATTCAACTCCCTTATCAGCCAGCCAATTAATCATTTCTAAAGCTTCTTCCTTAGTTTTCCAGCCTTCATTAGCATCAACCCGGATCGGGCGGTCAGTAACTTCTCTTATTCCTTCAATAATTTTCTTATCATCTTTAGTCCCCACTTTAATTTTTAACACCCGGAAGTCTTTAGCCGCCAAGGCAGTCTTCTGCATAACGGGAACTTCATCAATCCCGATAGAAAAAGTGGTTGAAAGAGTTTTACTCTTATCTAAGCCAAAAAACCTGTAAAGAGGGATTTTTAGACTTTTACCAATCCAGTCCAGAATGGCCATGTCCAGGGCGGCTTTAGCGGCATTTTCTCCTGGCAACAACTGCTCAAGTTCCTTCCCCCGCTCTTCATATTCCCAGAGGTCTTTTTCCAGAATTGGCAGGGCCTTGGCGATAAAAGCCTGATTGCTTTCGGCACTTTCATTATAACGTGGAATAGGAGCTGCCTCGCCGTAGCCAACAATTCCATCTTTTTCTAATCGAACCAGAACATTTCGCCTGGTGGTCCAGGTACCTCGAGAGAGAGTCCAGGCCTGGCGCAGATGGAGCTCATAAATTCTGGTAGTGACTTTGACCTTACCTTTTTTGGATGTTTCTTCTTTCTTTAACCTTAGTTCTGGCTTTCGGCCGAAAAGCCAAGACGAAGCCAGCAGCCAGCCCGAGGTTTTAAAAAACTCTTTCCGATTCATTAAGCCACCTCCTGAAGAGTTTCAGTATAACTAAGGGTCTTGATAATTTTCAACAAAAAAGTTTTATCCTCGGCCTTATTTTATTATAATTTAGGCCTGGAGGTGCTGATGAAAAAAATGGGCTCATTTTTGTTTCTCTCAAGTTTTATTTTCTTGCTATTCAACCCGGGCTTGACCCAAGAAAATCTGCCGTCGGGAGTGGTTCTTAATTCAGTCGAGAATATGTATTCCCATCCGAGTTCAGAAGTGGATGTAGTTAGCCAAGCTCTTATCGGAACAACCATCAAGATATTGAAGACCCAAAATGATAAGGCCGGCGCTACCTGGTATTATATTGAAACTCCAGATACCTACCATGGCTGGATAGAAGGCCGGGCAATTCGGCTTTATAAACCGGGAGAGAAATCCTATGCTTCTGAAGGACAGGTAATAGAAATAACCAGCCTGATGGCTTATATATATGCTTCGCCTGACGTGACCAAGCAAAAACCCCTGACGATGGCTCCAATAAGCACAGTACTGGAAATTGGAAAATATGAAGGGCGCTGGGGCGAAGTAACTCTGCCAAGCGGGCAGAAAGGCTATATTCAGGTCGGCGATGGTCAGATTAAGCAAGCTCCTTTTAAAAGGCCTCGCTTGAGCCCGGAGGAAATGGTGGCCCTGGCTAAACGTTTCCTCGGACTTCCCTATTTTTGGGGCGGAACAAGTCCTCTCGGCCTGGACTGCTCTGGCTATGTCCAATTAATTTACCGGCTGAGCGGCCTGGAAATATTGCGAGATGCCGATATTCAATTCACCCAATCCGGACTCCTGGAAGTCCCCAAGGGACAGGAAAGAGCTGGCGATTTAGTTTTCTTTGGTCAAAAGGGCATTAGCCATGTTGGTATGATGATCAATGAAAGAGAATTTATTAATGCCACGACCCATGAAAAGCCCATAGTCCAGATAGGCAATTTATACGATGAATACTGGCAAAAAATTTACCAGGGATGTCGGCGGCCAAAATAAAAGTCTCTTCCAGGAATTGACCACAAATCTTAGAATATGTTTAATCTGGATCCAGACTTATTAGCTTCTTCGGTTAAAGAATTTAAAAGAATTTAACAATAATAACTATAGCCCATAGGTTTCTTTCTTAACCTAAGGTTCCCTTTTCTTATTTCCACGGCAAACTTTAAATGAATATTTAAAGTCAGATAATTTAAAAAACACTACCAGATTTAAGATTGTTTGATTCCTCTGGTTTTTGGCTAATAGACTTTATTTAAATGGAAAGTATTACTTGCTCTCTTTGGCCGACTTTTCTTTTTTCTTGGCCTTCTTTTTATACTCGGCCCCTAAAAGCTCCAGCATGGCCATTTGAGCTCCATCACCGCTCCGGAGACCGAGTTTGACAATCCGGGTATAACCTCCCGGTCTCTCTTTAAATCTTGGTCCAAGCTCTTGAAATAATTTTTGAACAACTGTTTTTTTAATAATATAAGCTAACGCCCGCCTCCTGGCAGCCAGAGAATCTTCTTTCGCCAGGGTTATCATTTTTTCTGCCACCGGCCTGGCGGCTTTGGCCTTAGCGAGAGTAGTTCGAATTCTTTCCTTCTCCAGTAGAGAAGTAACCAGGTTTCTAAGTAAGGCCCGGCGATGGCCCGTATTTCTCCGCAATTGATATCGTTTGACTTGATGCCTCATGCTTCCAGCTCCTTCTCTTTCTTGCTCTGCTTTATAATCGCTTGAATCTGCTCAAGCAATTTCGGATGAAGTTCCAAATTTAATCCCAATCCGAGGTTATTGAGAGTATCTTTAATTTCAGCCAGGGATTTGCGGCCAAAATTCTTAGTTTCAAGCAACTCTTCTTCGGTCTTTTGAACCAGCTCATAAACATAGCTGATTCCAGCGGCTCTTAAGCAATTATTGGCTCTGACGGAAAGCTCCAGATGATCAATGGTATTGGCTAAAACATCAACCTTATCAAGATAAGGAATCTCCTTCTTGGGAATCAGAGCTTCTCTTTCCAATGGCTCATCAACAATATTCAGAAAGATGCTGAGATGATCTCTCATAATCTTAGCCGCCTGAGAAAGAGCCTCCGTAGGCTTTATAGCTCCATTGGTCCAAATTTCCATAGTTAAACTTTCATAATCTATTCTTTTCCCCACCCGGGCTGGCTCCACCTTATAATTAACTTTAAGCACAGGCGAATGAGAAGAATCGAGGGGAATAAAATCAATGCTCAGGTCATTATCAAAATTCTGATCAGCGGTTATGTAACCCCGGTTATTCTTGACTACCATCTCCATTTCCAGTTTGCCATCAGTATCCAGCGAGGCAATATGGATATCCGGATTTAGAATTTCAAGGTCGGAATCATGAACAATATGGCCTGATTTAACCTCAGCCGGCCCGACCATCTTCAGGGTCATCCTTTTCGGTTGATTAGATTTTAATTTAATTGGTATTCCCTTCAAATTCAAAATGATGTGGGTAACATCCTCCACCACCCCAGGAATAGTAGAGAATTCGTGCAAAACTCCAGAAATCTTGACGGCAGTAATAGCTGCCCCGGTGATGGAGGAAAGCAAGATCCTCCGAAGGGAATTGCCTATGGTTATTCCGTAACCTCTTTCAAATGGCTGGGCCTGAAACCGGCCGTAGGTATCGGTTAACGTTTCATAATCGCATTCTAAATATCTTGGCCTTTGGAAACCAAGCTCTATCATGGTTCCTCCTTATAAGGAAGGTTATTCTTCAGATACCTTCCCTTCTTTTTATTTTGAATAAAACTCGACTATCAGATGTTCTTCTACCGGTATGGTAATATCCTGTCTGGTCGGCAGAGAAACAACCTTTCCCTGTAAATTGTCCCAATCTACCTGAAGCCAGTTAGGGATTGTTTTTGTCTTGTTGGTTTCAACTATTTCCTTGAATTTTTCGCTCTGAGCCAATTTTTCTTTTAGGCTAATAAGATCACCTTCCTTAACTTGATAAGAGGGAACGGTAACCTTTCTATCGTTAACTCTTACTTGACCATGGGTGATCATCTGGCGAGCCTGGCTTCGGGAAAGGGCAAAGCCCAGGGTATAAACAACATTGTCCAAACGCTTCTCTAACATCACCAACAAATTTTCTCCGGTAACTCCCTTTTCCTTTTCGGCCCGGCGAAAGAAAAGCCGGAATTGTTTTTCAGACATGCAATAATATCTTTTGAGTTTTTGCTTTTCCCTTAATTGCAGGGCATAGCCAAGAACTCTTTTTCTCAAACGGCCATGCTGCCCAGGAGCAAAAGGACGTTTTTCTAAGGGGCATTTATCTGTCAGGCATTTGTTGCCTTTAAGAAAAAGCTTGGTCCTTTCTATCCGGCAAAGTCGGCAATCTGGCTTTTGATATCTGGCCATAGCTAATCTCCTTTTATCTCCATCTTAAACTCTTCTTCTTCTTCGGACCCGGCAGCCATTGTGAGGGATCGGAGTCACATCTCGAATCGACTTAATTTCCAGCCCGGCTGCTTGAAGAGCTCTAATTGATGATTCGCGGCCGGCCCCCGGACCTTTTACCCGAACATCAACGTAACGGACCCCATAATCCTTAGCTTTACCAGCCACTTCCTTAGCGGCTAACTGGGCGGCAAAAGGAGTTCCTTTTCTGGCTCCTTTAAACCCAGAAGTCCCGGAACTGGCCCAGCAAATGGTATTTCCCTGCTGGTCAGTAATGGTAATAATCGTATTGTTAAATGTAGATTGAATATGAGCTACCCCAAAGGTAACTTCCCTTTTAGTTTTTTTCTTTTTATTTTTGGCTTTGGGCATTGCTTTTCTCCCTAATCCTAAGCTTTCTTTTCCTTCAGTTTTTTAATGGTATGACCGCGCGGGCCTTTTCTGGTTCTGGCATTGGTTCTGGTTCTTTGTCCACGAACAGGAAGATTCCTTTTATGTCTCATTCCCCGGTAGCAGCCGATATCAATCAGCCGCTTGATATTCATAGAAACTTCCTTCCGCAGCTCACCTTCGATTTTCTCTCTTTTTTCGATTATCTGACGGATCTTGTTGATTTCATCCTCACTCAGTTCTTTGACCTTCTTATTCTTGTCAATCTTTGCTTCTTCCAGGATCTGGTTAGCTTTGGAACGACCAATACCATAGATGTAGGTCAATCCGATTTCAATTCTTTTTTCTGGCGGTAAGGTAATACCTGCTATTCTTGCCATGGTCTCCTCTTTTATCCTTGTCTTTGTTTATGTTTGGGGTTGGAGCAAATTACTCTAACGACCCCTTTTCTCCGGACTATTTTGCAGTTCCGGCAAATTTTCTTTACCGATGCTCTAACCTTCATTGTTTCACCTCACTTAAACCGATAAGTAATGCGCCCTTTAGTCAAATCATAAGGTGATATTTCTACTAACACCCGATCTCCAGGAAGAATGCGGATGAAATTCTTTCTCATTCGGCCAGAGATATGGGCTAAAATAACATGCTTGTTAGTTAGCTCCACTTTAAACATGGCATTGGGCAATGTTTCCAGCACGACGCCCTCTATCTCAAAAACATCCTGCTTAGGCATTGGCTGGCCCTCCGGATTCTGGTATCCCGGTCGGCTGATTATCAACGGATAAGATCACCGGACCTTCGCCAGTTAAAGCCACGGTATGCTCAAAATGAGCCGCTAAGCTCCGATCCTTAGTCACTGCCGTCCAGCCATCATCCAATATTTCCACTTCCCATTTGCCAGCTGCAATCATTGGTTCTATAGCCAGGACCAAACCCCTTCTTAATTTTGGCCCGTGACCTGGCAGCCCAAAATTTGGCACCTGCGGCTCCTCGTGGAGCTTCTGGCCGATCCCGTGCCCGACAAATGCCCGAATTACTGAAAAGCCAGCCCTCTCCACTTCTGCTTGAACAGCGGCCGAGATATCAGATAATCTATTTCCTTCTTTCATCTGCTCCATCCCGCGATAAAAGGAGCTTTCCGCCACCGCTATTAACTTCCTGGCCAGGTCGGACACCTGTCCCACCGGAACGGTTATAGCCGCATCTCCATAATAACCATCATAAATAACTCCAAAGTCGAGGCTGACGATATCTCCTTCCTTAAGCTTCCTATCAGAAGGAATACCATGAACAATTTCTTCATTGACTGAGACACAGAGCGAAGCCGGATAGCCGTTATAACCCTTAAAAGCCGGTCTGGCTCCTAATTCTATTGTTCTTTTCTCGGCATAGAAGTCCAGCTCTCTGGTTTCAATCCCCGGCTTAACCAGCTCTCTTAATTCAGACAAAATTCTGGCTACAATTTGAGAGCTTTTTTTCATCAGCTCGATCTCTTTTTCTGATTTATAAATAATCATTTCGAATTAACCGATTGACGTCCTTCAGATATTCTCTTGTCAATAATAGATTTAATACTTCTAAAGATATTTTCGACCGTATTTTCTCCATCAATCTGAAATAAAACCTTTCTTCGCTGGTAATACTCAACCAGAGGCTTTATGCTTTCCAGGTATATTTTGAATCTTTCTTTTATAACTTCCGGTTTATCATCTTCTCGAATTATTAACCGTGAACCGCACAGGTCGCAGACGCCATCCACTTTCGGCTGGTTGTTATTTATATTATACACAGCTCCACATTGAAGGCAAACCCTTCGGCCTGAAAGTCGCCGGAGAATTTCTTCTTCCGTCACCAATATTTCAAAAACCGTCTCTGGCCTGGTAGAATCAATTTTCTCCAGCCCCAGTCCCTGATTAAGATTTCGCGGGAAGCCATCCAGGACATATCCTGCCTGGCACTCCGGGCGGTGAATCTTTTCCCTTACCAGTTCCAGAACAATTTCATCATCCACTAATTTACCCTGTTCCATTATCGACTTAACTTTATGGCCCAGCTCTGTTCCGTCCTGGACCGCCTTCCTTAAAAGGTCTCCAGTGGAAATCTTAGGGTAGCCATAAACCTTCTGAATCTGGTCTGCCTGGGTTCCCTTGCCACTGCCCGCCGGCCCCAACAAAATTATCCTCATCCCCTTCTTCCCCTTAATCGGCCGGCCCTCATAAAGCCATCATAATGCCGCATTACTAACTGGGCCTCGATTTGCTGCAAGGTATCCATAGCTACACCCACGACGATTAGTATTGAGGTGCCCCCGAAATAAAAATCTACATTTAATCCTTGGGTAAACCATTTGGGAAGGTTGGCTTCCAGGAAATCTCCTACCCAGGGCAAGGCAGCTACCTTAAACCCCGTCATTAAAAATTCAGGCAGGATGGCAATAGCCGCCAAGTAAATGGCTCCGGCCAGCGTTATGCGGCTTAAAACCTCATCAATATAATCAGCCGTGTTCTTACCAGGCCTGATACCAGGAATAAAGCCACCATACTTTCTGAGGTTATCAGCCACATCATTTGGATTGAAAATGATAGAAACATAAAAATAAGTGAAAAAGATTATGGCCACTACATACAAAAGGTTATATAGAGGCATCCCCATGCCAAACTGCCTGGCTATATCTTGAACGATAGGGGCTTTCGAAAGATTGGCTATGGTGGCCGGAATGGTAATAATGGAAGCGGCAAAAATTATCGGTATAACTCCTCCGGTATTAACCCTCAATGGTAAATGAGTGCTCTGACCGCCATAAACCTTTCTCCCGATAACTCTTTTAGCATAAGACACCGGTATCCTTCTCTGTCCCCTTTCTACAAAGATGATAAAAGCGATAACTGCCAGCATCAAAATAATCAAGAAGATTATACGCAGGGGATCAAGGCTTCCAGTTTTCAAGCCGTTAATGAGGCTATTTACCCCTCTTGGCAAGCCCACTACGATGCCGGCAAAAATAATTAAGGAAATACCATTTCCGATGCCTCTTTCTGATATCTGCTCGCCTAACCACATTATAAAGGTGGTTCCGGTGGTTAAGGTCAACATAGTTAATAACCTAAACCCCCAGCCGGGGCTTGGAACAATTTTAGCTCCGGTCGGACTGGTAAGCCCTTCCAGGAAAATTGAAATTCCAAACGATTGAATAATGCAGATGGCCAGAGTGCCGTACCTGGTATACTGGGTAATTTTCTTCCTGCCGAGCTCTCCTTCCTTGGACAGACGATCAAGATAGGGCCAGACAACAGTTAGCAGCTGCAGGATAATCGAAGCGCTAATATATGGCATAATGCCCAGGGCAAAGATAGTCATTCTGGACATAGCTCTACCTGAAAATAGGTCATAAAAGCCCAGAAGTGAACCCCGCTGTGTCTGCCAGAACTCGGCCAGGGCAGAAGCACTCACTCCTGGATTTGGTATCTGAGCCCCAATCCGGTAAACGGCCAAAAGAAGAAGGGTAAAGATAACCCTTTTCCTCAGATCAGGAATACTAAAAATGTTGCGGATACTTTCTAACATTATTCTTTCCCGATGAGTATTGCTTGGCCCCCACTTTCCTCAATCTTCTTTCTGGCGGATTGAGAAAAAGCATGAGCTTGAATAGTTTTGGGAGAAGTAAGCGTCCCTTTTCCCAGAACCTTAACCAGTTCTGTTTCTTGATGGATTAGACGATATTCCATCATTTCTTTAACCCCAATTTCATTGACCGGCAGTTTATCAAGACGATCCAAGTTAACTTCTACATATTCAGTCCGGAATTTATTGGTAAAACCTCTCTTGGGTAACCTTCTATGCAGAGGCATCTGGCCGCCTTCAAATCCCCATTTTCTTTTGTAGCCGGCCCCGGCCAGCTGCCCTTTGTGCCCCCGACCAGAAGTTTTACCCAGGCCAGAACCTGGCCCCCGTCCCCTTCTCTTATCAGTTTTTTTAGCTCCTGGTGCTGGTTTTAATTTGCTTAAGTTCATGGCTTTTCAATCTCCTCCACCTTGAGCAAATGCGAGATTTTCCGGACCATCCCTCTTATTTCAGGGCAATCTTTCCTGATAACTTCTGAATTCATCTTTCTCAGCCCTAAGCCATAAGCTACTAAACGATGCTTCTGGGGATGACCGATCAGGCTGCGGATAAGCTTTATTTTTAAGTATTTTTCTTTGCTCATTTTAGCCTCACTCTATGGTATCGTCGGCTCAGTATTTTTGCTTCTAACCTTTTGGACCTCCTCCGGGCTTTTCAGCTTTTTTAGGGCCTCAATGGTAGCATGGGCTACGGTAATTGGGTTATTGCTTCTTATGGACTTAGTAAGAATATCTTTTACTCCGGCCAACTGCAGAATAACCCTGACGGCACCGCCGGCAATCACTCCTGTTCCTCGGGAAGCTGGCCTCAGTACTACAATGCCCGCATCTAAATCTCCGGTAACCCGGTGGGGAATAGTAGTTCCAGCCAGGGGAACGTCTATCAGGTTCTTTTTGGCATCTTCCACCGCCTTGGCAATGGCTTGAGGAACTTCTCTGGCCTTTCCCAATCCTATACCGACTTTTCCTTGTCCGTTACCCACTGCCACCAGCGCTGAAAAACTGAGGTTTTTGCCTCCCTTGACTACCTTGGTCACTCTTCTAATGGAAATTACCTGATCCTTTAGTTCTATTTCCGAGCTGCTAATCTCGTCCAGCTTTTCGAAATCTTCTTGTTCCACGCTCATTCCTCCTAATCCAATTAAAAGGCAATACCTTCAGCCCTGAGGGCTTCAGCCAGCACCTTGATCCGGCCGTGGTAAGGATAAATTCCACGGTCAAAAACGATATTATTAATATTTTTTTCTTTAAGCCTTTTGGCCAGCACCGCCCCCAGAATTGAGCAGGCTTCTTTGTTTTTTAGATTCTTCGTTTTTTCCTTCAGTTCTTTTTCTAAGGTAGAAGCAGAAGCCAAAACTTTTCCAGAGAGGTCGTCAATAACCTGGGCATAAACATAACGGTTAGATTTAACCACCAACACCCTGGGCTTTTCTGGCGTTCCTTTTAATTTTTTTCTTATTCTTTTTCTGATTCTTTGTTTTCTAATGGTTTTAATTTCTGCTTTTGACTTAAGCACCGGCCACCCCCGCTTTTCTTTCTTTCTTAATTAGAACCTCGCCAACCAGACGAATGCCTTTCTGCTTGTAGGGATCCGGTCGGCGAAATCTTTTGATGGTATCAGCTACCTGCCCAACTTTCTGCTTATCAATTCCCTTTATGGTCAGCAAAGTCGGCTTTTCAGCAATTATTTCTATTCCCTCAGGAATCTCGTATATGATTGGACGGGAATAACCAACATTAAGTTCCAATTTATTTTTTTCTACTTTGGCCCTATAGCCGACACCGGTAATTTCCAATTGCTTGCTGAAACCCTGGGTAACACCTATAAGGCAATTATTGGCTAAAGCCCGGCAAAGCCCATGAAATTGCCTGGTTTGTTTCTCTTCATTCTCCCGCGTGAGAATCAATTGCTGGCCCTCGATAGAGGCTTTAATACCGGGATAAAGAGGAGAAGTTAATTTTCCCAGTTTGCCTTCAACTTCAATCCTATCAGGAAGAATAGTGACCTTTACCCCCTTGGGTATTTCAATCGGCTTCTTACCAACTCTGGACATCTTCTTACCTCACACTTCTGATTACCAGACCTCACAGAGAACTTCGCCGCCCAGACCCTGCACTTCGCACTGCTGGCCGGTCATAATCCCATGAGAAGTTGAAATAATAGCTATTCCTAAACCATCGAAGACCTTAGGAACTGAATCTTTAGTGCAGTAAATCCGGCAGCCCGGTTTGCTAACCCGGCGAAGCCCAGTGATGGCGCTCTGGTTGTTATCAGTATACTTTAACGTAATATTCAAAATATTCTGTTTATTGTCTTCAATCACCTTAAAGCCAGTGATGTATCCTTCATCTTTGAGGATACGGGCAATCTCTATTTTTAATTTAGAAGAAGGAATATTAACTTCCTTCTTTTTTGCCTTGATAGCATTTCTCATTCTTGTTAGCATGTCGGCAATTGGGTCGGTCAAACTCATGATTCCATCCTTTCGAAGAAATTACCAGGAAGCTTTAGTTATTCCTGGTATTTCTCCCTTCAAGGCTAATTCTCTTAAACAAAGACGGCATAAATCAAACTGGCGGTAATAGCCTCTCGGTCGACCGCAAATCCGGCATCGATTACGATGACGGATGCTGAATTTGGGTTTTCTTTGATCCTTAACTATTTTTGCTGTAGTAGCCACTTTAATCTCCCTTTCATTATGACTCACGGAAAGGCATGCCTAATTTTTTAAGCAGGGCATAGGCTTCCCGGTCATTTCTGGCAGTAGTAACAATTGTTATGTTGAGACCTCTCGGCCGTTCAACCTTGGTATAATCTATTTCCGGAAAAACCAGCTGATCTTTTATTCCAAGAGTATAATTACCCCGACCATCAAACGATTGAGGCGATACTCCCCGGAAATCTCTAACTCGGGGCAGAACAATGTTGACCAGCCGGTCGAAAAATTCATACATCCTTTTTCGCCTCAAGGTAACATAGCAGGCAATCGGCTGTCCTTTTCTTAGCTTAAAAGCAGAAATGGATTTTTTAGCTCGTCCAACAGCCGGATATTGACCGGTAATCAAGCTCAATTCCACTTTAGCAGTATCCAGCAGCTTAATATTCTGGATGGCATCTCCTACCCCCATGTTGACGATAATTTTTTCCAGGCGGGGAACAGCATTGGGATTATCAATTCCCAACTCCTGCTGGAGTTCTTTAATGATTTCTTTTTTATAACGTTCTAACAGCCTGCTCATCTTCTAACCTCTCACGACCTTTCCAGATTAGTCTGGCATCTGGCACAAATCCTGATTTTGGTCCCATCTTCCAGAACTTTATGCTTGACTCGGACTCCCCGCCCGCAGTCTTCACAATAGAGCATCACTCTGGAAACAGGCAGGGGAGCTTCCTTTTCCATAATGCCACCCTGGACATTCTGACTCCGGTCAGGCCTGACAAAAACTTTGACAAAGTTCACTTTTTCCACCACCACCTTATTTTCTTCAGGGATGACCTTCAACACCCGACCTGTCTGGCCGCGGTTTTTCCCGCTGCGGATGATGACCACATCATTCTTTTTAAAAGGAAACTTAGCCATCATAACACCTCCGGAGCTAAGGAGATAATTTTCATAAACTTTTTCTCCCTGAGCTCTCTCCCAACCGGGCCGAAAACGCGCGTCCCCAGTGGCTCTCCTGATTTATCAATGATTACCGCTGCATTATCGTCAAACCGAATGTACGAGCCATCTTTTCGCCTGATTTCTTTTCTGGTCCGGACTATGACTGCTCTCACCACTTTGCCCTTTTCAATCTTGCTTTCTGGATCCGCTTCTTTGACCGAGGCCGAGATAACATCGCCGATAGTAGCTACCCGGCCAATACTTCCGCCCAGAGGAGTAATGGCCATTATCCTCCTGGCACCGGAGTTGTCTGCCACCTTGAGCATAGTTCGCATCTGGATCATGATAGTTCACCCTCATTTCCAGTCTCTATTTCTTTGGAAGCTAAACTAAGTATTCCTACTACTCTCCATCTTTTTAATTTGCTGATTGGTTTAGATTCAATAATTCGGACGACATCACCAACTTTGCACTTTTCTTGTTCATCGTGAGCGATAAATATTTTCTTGCGCCGAATCGTCTTTTTGTACAAAGGATGTCTTTCTAAGCGTTCCACCAGCACCTTGACCGTCTTGGCAGAATTTTTCGCCACTACCCGGCCTACCTTGGTAGTTATTCTTTTTTCTTGTTTAGCTTCCATCGGTTATTCCGTTCCTTTTCTTTGAAGTTCTTTTAAAATAGTCTTAATTCTGGCAATATCTCTGCGGATATTTCTCATTTTCATCGGGTTATCCATCTGCCCTAAGGTTTTCTGGAAACGAACTTTAAATAGCTGATCCTTTAATTCCAGCTCTTTTTGCTTGAGTTCGTCCGCCGATAATTCTCTTAATTCTCTGATCTTCATCTTAGTTCCCTATTTTCTCTTGAAATAAATCTGGTCTTTATTGGAAGTTTATGGGCAGCCAATCTCATGGCCTCATGAGCCACCTCAAAATCTACACCTTCTACTTCGAAAATGATGCGCCCAGGCTTGATCACGTCTACCCAGAATTCAGGATCACCTTTCCCTCGCCCCATTCTGGTTTCCGTAGGCTTCTTGGTGACCGGTTTCCAGGGAAAGACCCTAATCCACATTTTCCCTCGCTTTTTCAGGAACCTGGTAATGGTAACCCGACCAGCTTCAATCTGCCTGGCCGTCAGCCAGCAAGGTTCGAGCGCTTGCAAGCCATACTCGCCAAAGGCTAACTGCGATCCGCGCTCCGCCCGGCCTCTCATCCGGCCTCGCTGTTGTTTCCTGTACTTAACTTTTTTCGGCATTAACATGGTTAGATCTCCTCGGCCTCTACAATTTGGGAAGAGAATTTAGGTTTTTCTACATCACCTCTATAAATCCAAACCTTAATTCCAATCTGACCATAAGTGGTAAAAGCTTCGGTAAAAGCATAGTCGATATCAGCTCTAAGAGTCTGAAGAGGCAACTGACCCTTAAGATACCATTCAGTTCTGGCTATTTCCACTCCGCCCAAGCGTCCGGCACACATAACTTTAATTCCCTTAGCTCCCATTTTTAAAGCCATATCGACGGCTCTTCTCATTGCTCGCCGATAAGCAATTCTTTTCTCTAACTGGGTAGCAATACCTTCGGCTACCAGAAATGCATTTAACTCCGGTTTATCAACTTCTCTGATATCCACGTAAACTTCTCTTCGGGCCAATCCTTCTAACATATTCTTAAGATGCTCAATTTCCTTGCCTCCCCGTCCGATAATAATACCTGGGCGGGCAGTATAAATAATAACCCTGATCTTAGGTCCGACCCTTTCTACATCTACACTGGCGATACCAGCATGAGAATATTTTTCTCTAACCGCCTTTTTCATTTCCAGATCTTCATGAAGCAGCCGAGAATAATTTCTTCCTCTGGCAAACCAGCGAGAAGTCCATTGCCGATTAAAGCCTAAGCGAAAACCAATTGGATGTGTCTTCTGTCCCACCGTTTATCTCCCTTTCTTTTCATCTAAGTAAATTTTCACGTGGCTCATCCTTTTCAAAACCCGATAGGCTCTGCCCATCGGTGCTGGCCGAATTCTTTTCATGGCCGGCCCCTGATCTATCTGAATCTTAGCAATATACAGGTTATCGACATCAACATTTGGAGATTTCTGTTGAGCGTTGGCAATGGCTGAACGCAAAACTTTCTCGAGAATGGCGCTGATTTTCTTTTTTTCATTAAACTTTAGAATCGTTAGTGCTTCTCCAACTAATCGGTTACGAATCAAATCCGCTACCAGTCGACTTTTTTGCGGGCTCATTCGAACATAACGAGCTGAAGCCTTTGAAAGAAATTTTTCTTTTTCCATGGTTACTTACCCACTTTAAGCTGTCGGGCAGTCTTGGAGGTATGCCCCTTAAAGGTTCTGGTCGGAGAAAATTCTCCTAACTTGTGTCCAACCATCTGCTCGGTCACAAAAACTGGTATAAATTTCCGCCCATTATAGACGCCAAAAGTTAGACCAACCATTTCTGGAATTATGGTAGACCTTCTAGACCAGGTTTTTATAACTTGCCGCTTCTCTTTCATCGATTGAGCGGCCTGGACCTTCTCCAATAGCTTCGGATCAATATAAGGACCTTTACGTATTGACCTGCCCATAGTTATTTACTCCTTCTACGGATAATAAAGGCTTGCGTCCTTTTGTTTCTCCTGGTCTTATAGCCTTTCGTTGGGATACCTTCAGGGCTGACCGGATGCCGGCCACCTTTCGTGCGGCCCTCACCTCCTCCGTGTGGATGATCGATTGGATTCATCGCTGTCCCTCGAACATGGGGCCTGATTCCCAGCCAGCGGCTTCTTCCAGCTTTTCCAATGCTAATGTTTTGATGATCAAGGTTGGCCAGTTGGCCAACTGTCGCCCGGCATTCAAGATGAACTTTACGAATCTCAGAAGAGGGCAACCTCAACTGAGCATAGTCGCCTTCTTTTCCCAGGATCTGGACTCCTGCTCCCGCCGCCCGTCCTAACTGTCCGCCTTTGCCCAGCTTCAATTCAACATTATGAACAACGGTTCCGACAGGTATATATTTTAAAGGCATTGAATTACCGGGTAAGATATCTACCTGGCTGTTTGAAGAAATGATGGTATCACCTACCTTGAGATTTAAGGGAGTAAGAATATAACGACGTTCTCCGTCAGCATACTTAATAAGAGAAATAAAAGCCGAGCGATTCGGATCATACTCAATGGTCTCTACCACTCCGGGAACATCAATTTTATCCCTTTTAAAATCAATCAGACGATACATCCTCTTATGTCCGCCGCCACGATGCCTAACCGATAAATGCCCACGGTTATTGCGGCCACCGCTCTTAGTCAAAGGAACCAACAATGGCTTATAAGGCTGAACGGTAGTTAGTTCTTCATAGGTCAGACCAGTGCGATGACGCAGGCCTGGAGTAGCCGGTTTGTAAACTTTAATACCCATGGTTATACTGCCTCAAAATATTCAATCATTTTTTCGCCTTTTCTCAGCTTAACATAGGCTTTTTTCCGATCCTTGGTCCGCCCGAGGCTGCGGCCGAGTCTTTTGACTTTACCCTTTAGTTTAACAATGGTTACCGCATCCACTTTAGTTTTAAAAAGCTCTTCTACTGCCTTTTTTACTTCTAATTTATTGGCTTCAGGAGCTATTTCAAAACACACTTGCCTCTGGGCATCTTTTAGCCTGGTACTTTTTTCGGTAATCAACGGACGAAGAATTATATTCCTTGGATCCCTTATCATTTCAACCTCTCCACTAATGAATTGAAGGCCTGCTGGCTGAAAACCAACCACCTGTATCTTAGAACATCATAAATATTCAGTTTTCTATTATCCACCGCTTTAACTTCAGGAATATTTCTGACCGAGCGGAACAGATTTTCATTTTTAAAATCATCAACAATCAGGGCTGAATCCAAGTTTAAATTTTTTAACCAACTAAGGGCTTCCTTCGTCTTCGGCTGGGAAATGTTAATTTGATCGACAATTAATAAAAGATTTTCCGAAAGCTTGGCCGCCAGAGCAGATTTCAAAGCATTCTTTTTAGCCTTTTTCGGGATAGCATATCGGTAATCCCTGGGCTGCGGACCGAATATCGTTCCGCCATGCCTCCAGAGAGGAGACCTGACACTTCCGGCCCGGGCTCTTCCCGTTCCTTTTTGTCTCCAGGGCTTTCGCCCACCACCGCTAACTTCAGCTCTGGTTTTGGTAGCCGCCGTTCCCTGCCTTTGATTAGCCAGATAGTTAATTACTGCCTCATAAATCAAATGATCCTTAACTGGATAAGAGAAAACTTCTTCCGGCACCTTAAGTTCCTGAACTGGCTTTCCGCTTTGATCTAATACTTGTAGTACTTTCATGGCACACTCTTTACTCAAGAGATTTTGGCTTTAAACGAGCCTTTTCTGATAAAAACCACTCCGCCATTGGCCCCGGGGATAGCACCTTTTACCAGCAGCAAATTATTTTCCTTATCAATCTGGACAATCTTAAGATGTCTGATAGTTACCGTATCACCGCCCATCCGGCCGCCCATTCGCATCCCTTTTATGACCCTGGAAGGGAAAGAAGAAGCTCCGATTGAACCGGGAGCTCGATGGAACATAGAACCATGGGCAGCATCTCCTCCGGCAAAACCATGCCTTCTAACCACTCCCTGAAAGCCTTTGCCTTTGCTAATTCCAGTAATGTGAACCTTCTCGCCTGGTTCAAAAATATCAACTAAAATCTGGTCACCTTCTTTAATTTCAATTGGACCTTGGTACTTCACTTCTCTTAATATTTTTAACACCGGGCTGCCTGATTTTTTGAAATGTCCAGTCTCAGGTTTATTCGGATGCTTTTTGGGTTTTTCCTCAACCAACCCGAGCTGCAGAGCCTCATAACCATCTTTTTCTTTTGTTTTCTTCTGAATAACTGTGCAGGGACCAGCTTTTATTACTGTTACGGGAATAACATTCCCCTCTTCATCAAAAACCTGAGTCATACCTATCTTTTTTCCGATTATCCCTTCAACCATGGATTATTCTCCTGCTCCAAAGGCTTTGATCTCTACATCGATTCCAGCTGGCAAATCCAGCTTCTGAAGTTCTTCTATGGTTTCATTGCTATATTCGCTGATGTCAATTAGCCTCTTATGAATTCTCATCTCGAAATGTTCTCTCGATCTCTTATCAACATGTGGGGAACGAAGAACACAAAATCTCTGGATTTTAGTAGGAAGAGGAATAGGACCAGAAACCTTAGCTCCCGTCCTCTTGGCCTTAATGACAATATCCCTAACCGACTGGTCCAGAAGTCTATGATCGAATGATTGGAGTCTAATTCTTATCTTTTCCATTTTAGTTCCTCTTTTGTTCCTCGTTCTCCATTTAAAACCTCAACTTTACTCTAAGATTTCGGTAACGGTGCCGGCACCGACC
>PNJE01000073.1 GCA_002877915.1 Candidatus Aminicenantota bacterium | reverse complement strand
GGCTTCGGCCGCCCTTTTTTATATCCTTATAATATTATTTAAGAACGAAAAGAACACGTAATTTAATAATAAGGGATGAGCCAGAGCTATAATTTTTTGGCCTGATTTATTAATGCCAACAGAAGAATTAAGAATTCAGACAAAAATATTTGGCCTAATGAAATTTTCTTAGGGTATTATTGATTTTTTGGCTGTCCTCCTCGTTCTTTATCTGGATATGCGGTTATCAAGAAATCCCACATTAAAAATCCAAATTAATGATAAGAAAGTTTTGCTTTGAAGATCAATTTTTATAAAAATCTTTGCAGAAATAACCGTTTGATGGATAAAATACGAAAAATTGTTTTAAAATAGAACTATGGAAAAGCAGAAGTTAAATAAAATCTTGCCTTTAATATTTTTGATTTTAATCATTTCCTTTTTAGTCGGTTTGATTATTGCCTGCCGGGAAATTTGCTTTCAGGAATATTTGGCCCAAGAAATGTATGATCTTGCTTTGTTCGTTGCCACTAACCATCTAAACAAAGCTGTATTTATCGGCCTAATTTTAAGTTTATCATTGCTATTAATTTTGCTTATCTGGTGGGGAATTTTATCAAGAATATTGAAAATTAGAATTGAAACAAATCGGAAAATTATTTTGATCAGGTTTAGATATTTTATTATAGGTTTAGCTTTTTTAGTTCCTATTGCCGGAATCATATATTTTATAAAATCAAATAGTTCTTCTGGCTGGCAAATATTTTTGATTGTGATTTTAATAAGCTTACTATTAATAATATTATTCCTTAAGCTTAAGGACCGGCAAGCCAGGCAATTATACGACAGCTTGAAGAAGAGCTTTAAATTTATTTTTAAAGCAACAGGGTGGCTCTTTTTATTTTCTTTTATAGTTTCAAATTTATACAATTTATATTGCCAATACCATAAAGTTCCAGAAGGCCCCAATGTGATAATAATTATTTCTGATGCTCTACGACCCGATCGCCTTGGCTGTTATGGTTATAATAAGCCAACTTCACCTAATATTGATAAATTTGCTTCGGAATCCTTAGTCTTTGAAAAAGCCTGGACAACGGCTTCCTGGACTAAGCCTGCTATGGCTTCACTGTTTGCTTCAATGTATCCTCATGAACATAGGGCATATTATTGGTCAAGTGTCTTAGCTAATAAAATATTGACTATAGCAGAAATATTCAAAAATTTTGGGTATGTGACTTTGGGTGTCCAGACTAACCCTGTGTTGGCGAAAGATTACGGATTTGGTCAAGGGTTTGATCAATATGACCAGATGAATTTTGCCAGGGCAGAAGAAGCGACAGCCCAATTAATAAAAAGGATGAAATTATATAAAAATAAGCGCTTTTTTAGCTATATTCATTATTATGATACCCATTCTCCATATAATGCACCTGAACAGTATGATTATAAGTTTGGGGCGAAGGCAGGCCAGCTTTTTAGGGCAGGAGATTTTAAGACCATAGATGTCCGAATACTAAGTCTTATGGGTATCTCTAAGGAAGATAAGGATGGTTTAGTTGGCCTTTATGATGGCGCTATCAATTATGTAGATGAAAATTTTAAAAAAATAATTGATATGCTTGGTGAGCTAAACATAATGAAAAATACGATAATAGTGTTTACCTCAGATCATGGTGAAGAATTTTTTGAGCATGGAAATTATGATCATGGGCATAGCTTGCATGAAGAAATATTAAGAATACCTTTAATAATAGGTTATCCAGGGCATATAAATGGGCAAAGAATATCGTCAAAAGTACAACTGGTTGATTTGCTGCCGATGATCATCAAATTGAGTGGGCTGAAAATTTCCAGCCCTTTTTTTAGGGGATTTGATCTAACGGAGGTTATAAAGGGGAAAAGGGAAGAAATTTATGCTGAGGGAATATTGCTGGGCGATGATAAAATTTCTGTTTTGCAAGGCAACTGGAAACTAATTGAGAATTCAGGTTTTGTCAGTCCTGATACTCTTGAAATTTATGGCGATATAACAAAATATATAATTCCGAAGTACGAATTTGGGTATGAACTTTATAATCTTGAAGATGATCCTGAAGAGAAAATCAACCTATTAAAAGAAAAAGGATTCGAAATCCCGCAGTTAAAAAAGAAATTAGAATTTTTCAGAAAGAAGGTGGCGGTTTTGGGGAAAGAGAAAAACAAAGATAAAGCGAAGAAACTTGAAGATTTAAAATCTTTGGGTTATATCCGTTAAGATTGCTTATTTATCTAAGTTTATGGAAAGTGGAATTTGGTCCTGCTTTTCCTCGTGGTATTCTTCTTCAACATTAATATCCCAGATTGGATGTTTTTTTTCAGGTATATTCCAGGCAGCATATAATCCCATCATCATTGAATGGTCCTGATTATTATAACGGTGGAGCCCGTTCCGGCCAATGACCTGAATTAGGGGGACTTGGTCAAGGTAAAATCTTATTTTTTCAATTTGCCTTTTATAATTGGGATCATAAACAGGATAAGCTTTGGGTACCCTGACAATAGTCCCATCAGTTATATCATTCCTCTCAGCCAATTTTAATTTTTCTATATCTAAAATTGCCGTTTCAATAAGATTTGACTCTGGTAAAGACCATATGGGATCGGAGGAGAAGCAGAAATATTCAAGTCCCAAAGAAGTATGGGCTTGATCTGGAATCATTTCTGGACTCCAGTTTTTAAAGTTTTGCATCCGGCCAGCTATTATTTCGGGAGAATGGATGTAGACCCAGTTATCAGGGAATAAATCAGGCTTGTTTATTATTAGGCATACCGTAAAGAAGTCGCGGTATTTAAGCGATTCGGCAGCCTTGCAGACCTCTTCAGGTGGTTGAGGATTGAGTGTTAGGATAGTTTCTTTGAGGGGAGCAGAAGAAATTAGTCTATCAGCCGTAAATTCTTCCATCCTATCTTTAATCTTGGCAGTTATCATCAGCGATTTACCAGTATGTTTAATTTGGATAGCCTCGGCTTGCAGAATAATCTGGCCGCCCTTTCTTTCTATTAATTCAGCCATCTTTTCCCAGAATTGGCCCGGGCCACGCCTTGGATATAAGAATTCTTCAATTAGAGTCCTTATTTTGCTTTTTCCGGTTAAGCCGAAGGCATTTAATATGGCTTTGCTGAGGGAAAGCCCCCTTATTCTCTGGGCTGCCCAATCAGCGCTTATCTGGTTGCATGGAATTCCCCAGACTTTTTCAGTATAAGTTTTAAAAAATGTTTGATAGAGCTGACAACCAAATTTATTGGTCACCCATTGATCAAAAGTTTGTGGATCCGGATAAGGCTTAATCCTAACCCTGAGGTAACTGAGAACGGCTTTGGTAGCTTTAACTGGTCCAAGATTGATCAGGGCATTAAAGGGCCTTAGTGGGTAATAAAAAAATTTGCCATTATAATATATTCTTGAAAGTCGAGGCCTTTTAATGAAATCATTTGGCAAAACTTCTTTCCAAATTTTTTCCACCTGTTCATATTTTGTAAAAAACCTGTGTCCACCGAGGTCAAATAAATAACCATGATAATTTATGGTCTTAGAGATTCCGCCGACCTGGCCTTCTTTTTCCAGAATTATGACTTGATGCCCGCTTTTTACCAGTTCATAGCCAGCAGTCAGGCCTGCCGGACCCGCCCCTATTATTAAAATTTTCATTTTCTCACCTGTTGCCATCCTAAGGATTGTAGGTAACCGACCAGATCTTTTCTGACATAAAACTGTCTTATTTTATAGGCCATCAGGACATAATTTTCTTTTACTGAATCCAGCAGCCAATCTAAATTAATTTTTTGAAGATGGTTGGCATTAACAATATATTCGTATAATTTTATGGGTCCCTGGAAGGCTAAAATGTCTGGAGGATTGACTGCAAATAAATCTTTAATATGAGTTTCTGGTTTTGGGCCTAAGCCCAAGGTATAACAATCCTGCCAGATTTTCCCGTCTATAACGAGCATGAAATAATAACCGGCCTGCTTAGCCAAGATCGGCATCTCTGTCGGTTTTGGGCTGAAATATATCAAGTTAGGAGGCATTATCGCCTCATTTAAATAATCCGGCTGGCCGGAGATTAAAGGATCTGTCAAATTTGCTTTTAGGTTGGTAATTGAAGGATAAGCCCAGATTATTTGCTTAAGAGGTATTGATAAAAATAATAAGCAAGCAAAGATAAAAGCATAAAGAACATAATTTGAAGATTTAATCATAAAAGATTTTGCTTTTAAGAAAAGGTCATGCGTGAGGATTAAATATATCAGCATAGCAGAAAATACACAGGGGATAAAATAATGAGGCCAGGAGAGTCCATTACCGAAGGCGGTCATGGCAATATTAGTGATCAAGACAAAAAGGGTGATTATTATAAGTCGTCCGAAGGTCTGGTTCAGAGGCGATTTTTTCGTTAAGGCTATTATATATGTAATCCAAAAAGACATAATAATTATCAGGGGAAAGTTTATGGCGAATATGGCAGAAATCGAAGCTAAGGGGTTGTTTTGAGCGTTGGTCAGAGGCAAATGTTTAATAGAATTAAGAATGAAGTTGGCTTTAATCCAGCTATTAAAATTTATCCTTGACAGCTTACAATCAGCAAGAGCGAAGAGCAAAAAACTTGATAATGTAATGAGACCATAAAACAGAGAACTTAATATAAATTTCCAGCTAAGGAAAATATTAGCCTTTATTTCTTTGATTAATAATAAGGCGACCAGGCCAAAAGTTATCCCGAGTATTAGGACAAATCCTTTGGGTAGTATGGTGTTACCAAGACCTAATAATATTGCACCTATGATAAGATATATGCAATTTTTGATTTTCTTTATTGACTGACCTTTAATTTCATTCTTCTGGAAAATATAAAATAAATAAAAACCGACAAAAGAATAAGAGTAACTTAACCAGTCAGGCCTAATCTGCCACATAGAGGCCAATTGTTTATCATAATAACCCAGGCAGGAAAAGCTTATCAAAATAAATGAAATCCAAAGAAGCCTACCGGGCTTTATCTTGATTAAATCAGATAGCCAGATAAAGAAAATAAATATCATTAATAATATGTGAGCTAAAATTGTCAATCTTGCGGCGAAAGCCCAGCTTCTTACGGTTTTAAGGTTAAAGAAAGTTTTTATAAAACGTAAATAATGATTGAAAAGGGTTGGATGGTTTTCTATAAAATCTATATATGGACGCTGGCCCTGTTGAAGGAGATAGGCAACATGTAGGTGCTCTGCCTCATCATGGCCAAGCTCGTAATCCACAGGGAAGATAGCTACAAGTAAATTTATAAGAGCAGATACGAAAGCAATTAAGACGAACGCATAATAAAGATATAAAAAAGGCCTTTTTTCTATCATTTTCCTTCTTTTATGAGAGCCATTTAATAAATTTTATAATTCCCATCTCAGCCGGCTTCCTATGAGCCGAGGCATTTTGTCTGTCTAATATTTCTTTTTTGTTGGTAAGGTAATATTGGTATGCTTCAAACAACATTTCTTCGTTCGTTTTGGTTGGCTTCCAACCTAACTCTGTCTTAATTCTGGTCGTGTCAAACTCAAAGCTCTCTGAGATCATTTTGTAATGATAAGGGCCGAGGGGGGATAGTTTTAACCAATGAGCAATTTTCATCGCCAGCAATGAGGGAGCTTTAGGCAAAGATTTAATCCTGGATTTTGAATTAGCCCCGTCTATTACATATTGGTATATTTCGCGTAATGTTTTGACATTATCGCTTCCCACATTGTAGATCCTAGTAGTGTGAATATTGGATGCCAAGATGGCCGCCTCGGCCAGATCTAAGGCATATATGAATTGATATCTGTTATTACCTTTTCCTACAATCCATAAGATTCTATTTTCCTCTATAAATTCAAAGAGTATAGCCAGCAAGCCGAGACGCCCTGAGCTGACAATCGTTGGAACCCGAAGTATAGCCGAATGGACTTTATCGCCATACTCAAACAGAACTTGTTCGGCTATCATTTTTGATTGGCCATATATTTCAATTGGTTCGGGTTTGTCTTCTTCAATTACGGGTCGGTTAAACGGTTTTCCCCAAAGGCAATTGCTTGAGGTGAAAACCAGGTTTTTTACCCCAAATTCAAAACAGGCTTTGACAACGTTTTCAGTTCCCTTAACATTAGATTCAAAAAGCAGGTTCTTATCTTTTATAGAATGCGCCAGCATGGCAGCAAGGTGAAAGACGGCATCGAAGGGGCCGTATTTTTTAAAAACATCAACCAGTCGGCTATAATCTCTAAGGTCGCATATCTGGTTAACCAGAAAAGGGTGAGAAGCGACAGGCGGGCAAATATCAACATTCACACCTTTATTTCCTTTTTTTAGCAGATAATCAACTAGAATTGAACCGAAGTATCCTGAGCCGCCTGTAACCAGATAATTTTTCATAGATAAATTCCTTTTTTTGAATTTAAAAAAGCAAGGCAAAAATATAGGTGCTTAATAATGAACGTTAATATAAAGGATTTAAAATTTTTTAAGGTTAGTAAATCTAAACAACAACTTTTCACTGACGATTCTTATTTATCCATTTTTTATAATTATAAAAAGATTTAAAAGATTAATTCAACTATAAAAATTACTTTAAAAAAAGCTTTTTTGATATTGCTAAAAATAACTATCAGCCAAGAGTTTTCTTGGTAAAGATAATTGTTTAAGCCCATTCTTCGCCTTTAAATATAATTAATATAATTAATGCTCAGATTAATAAATAATCCGCTGAACGATAAAACTTAGCTGTAGTTGTGATAAAATTTTATAATCATGGCTGTAGTAAGGACGATAATCCTGCTTATATTTTATGTGGTGCTGGTGGTGCTGCTGACACCGGTGCTGCTCATCTGCTGGCCCCTCGGCATTCGTGACCCACTCCTTGTTGTAGCCAAATGGGCTATGGGGGTCAGCCGTCACATCCTGAATTTGAAAATGGAAGTCATTGGCTTAGACCATATAGACCCTTCCCGGAGCTACGTTTTCATGGCCAACCACCTCAGCTTTCTGGATGGGCCGCTGCTTTTTTATGTCATTCCCCAGCTTGTGCGGGTTATTCTCAAGAAAAGCATCTTCAGAATACCGGTGGTCGGCTTGGGCATGAGATTTGTCGGTTTTATTCCGGTTGACCGAAAACGGGCCAGCGGCGGCCAACGAAGCATCGAGGAAGCTGCCCGGCTCATGCGAGAGCGCGGCTATTCTTTCCTCATTTTTCCTGAAGGCACCCGCAGCCGAACAGGTGAACTCCAGCCTTTTAAGCGCGGTGGCTTTTTCTTAGCCTTGTCCGCTGGGGCTCCGATTGTCCCTGTCACCATCAAAGGCACTTATGAGCTTATGCCCCGCGGGCACCCTTTCCCCCGCCCAGGCAAGATAAAAGTTATTTTTCACCAGCCGATTGAGGTGGTCGGTAAAACTGCGGACGACATTCCGGCGCTTATTAATCAGGTTTATTCTGCCATTAAATCTGGCCTTAACAAGTAATCTTGGCCATTTTTAAAGCCTAAAGGCCATTTTCCAGCAGTAGCTTTTCATTCTCAAGAATTTCTGTCGCCCGTCCATCAGCTGCTATTTCGCCCCGGTTAAGCAGAATCACCCGATCTGCCAGTTGCCGGGCAAGTTCTAAATTATGAGTGGCAAAAATCATCGTTCGCTCGAGCGCTGAAAGATAGCTGATGAGCCAACGCTTGGCTGCCGGGTCCAAGCCAGAAGTTGGTTCGTCCAAAAGAAGCACCAGCGGCTCCATGACCAGCACCCCGGCCAGAGCCACCTTTTTCTTCTCGCCCAAGCTAAGGCTCATAGTTGACCTCTCAGCCAAAGCCTCCGCTTTTAACTCGCGCAAAATTCCTTTGGCCTTTTTTAAGGCTTCATTGTCTGGAGATTTTTTCTTTACGCACAAGCCATACATCACATCATCAAGCACTGAAGGCATAAAAAGCTGGTCATCGGGATTCTGAAAAACCAGCCCAACCTTTGACCTGATGGATTTGAGATTATCGCCTTTGAGCTCCTGACCAAGAATTTTCACCTGGCCCTCTCCCAAAAGCAAGCCATCGAGCAGCAGCAACAGTGTTGATTTCCCGGCGCCGTTTGGCCCGATGATGGCCACCCGCTCTTTTTCGCCCACAGAAAAAGAAACTTTATTTAACGCCAAGGTTCCATCTGGGAAACGGTAGCGCAGGTTTTTAACTTCGATGATTGAAGTTTCAGCCAACTTCTCCTCCAATTCCATCAAATGCTCGCCAGAAAAATTAAGACCGCAAGCAAGCTAATTAAAGCTACTAAATCTGCCCGCTGCAGCCTGAATTTCTGGTGGAAATATAAGTGGCCATTATAGCCTCTGGAAAGCATAGCCGCATAAATTCTCTCACTGCGTTCTATCGCTCGCCAGAATATCCTTTCGCTGATTAGCCCAGTTATTCTTAAGTTTTCAAAAAATAGCCGCCGGCATTTTTCTCTGGACAGTCGGGCGCGAAAAGAGTTGGTAGCTTCCTTAGTAAAAATTTGTGAATAGCGAATCGCGAAATTAAGAAGCTGGATAAAAACTGGCGGCAACTTTGCTTGGGTTAAAGCGGCCAACAAGTCTTGAGTTTTTTGGCTCAGGATGAAAACCAGGTCGGCAGCCACAACAATCAAGGCGCGAAAAACCATCTGGCCGAAGTAAAAAAGCGCACGTCCGGGAGGCTCTTTTGAAAATAACAACGTTATAACTAAAAGAAAAGCTAAAAAAGGAAGCAAAATCAAGACTAAATTTTTAAACCTTTTCCAAAATTGGCTGCCTCGGAATGAGAAAAACAGCCCGCCCGTTAGTAGCAAGGAAAAAAGTACGACACTTTTCCAGAGCGGGGCACCAGCAGGCAAAGCTGCCGCAAACACCAGGATTGCCAGAAAACCGACCAACCCTACTCTCGGGTCGAGTGAGACTTTCTTGCTATTACTTTTCATGCGGACGTACTCTAATTTTACCGCAGATCGGTTGAATGTTTCCTAATTATACTTTTTAAAAGCCTGTTCAGAAATAGAATTATCGATTTTTTAAGAGGAGACGGCCCGCAGAAAATATATGTCACTCTCTTCAAGCTCCAGCATAGTAAAGCCTGTTCTTTGCAGAAGTTTTATCATCTCCGGCCTTTCTGGAAGTTGGTCACAGCAGATTGGCTCAGGAAGCTGGGCGTGGTAGCGGTTAACTTCTTCCCGGCTGGTTGTGTGGGCAATGATGAACTGCCCCTCTGCTTTTAAATATTTTCGAAAGCTGCGTAAGGCCAGCTCTTTGTCGGGTAAGTGGGGAAGAAGGCAAAGGCAGATGACCTGGTCAAATAATCCCGAAACCTCGAGTTCACAGACATCAGCCTGATAAAATATCAGATTATGGTAGTTGAACTTCTGCCGGGCAATTTTCAGCATGTTAGCTGAGACATCTACTGCTATGAGCTTGCCTTCAGGGCCGATCTTTTTTAGGATAAAGGGGGCAAGGCGACCAGTGCCGCAACCGGCATCAAGTACTACCTGCCCGGGCTTAAGTTCCATCCTTTGCAAAATGCGGCATAGGTTATGGTTGGGCTCAGCGGTGCGATGCTCTTCTTCCCAAACTTCAGCCACGCGGTCAAAGAAAAGCCGCCGTTTAAAAACCTCTTCTTTGAGTTGTCTTGAGTTGAGCAGATGGCTTTTATTAAAAAAATCAGTTAGAGCAGTTGTTTTATCATTAGTTTTATTTGGCCAGTTGCTATAACTCATTTAGCCAACTCCTCTGATTTCGCCTCGTCCAAACTTTCTTCTGGCAAAAATGGCATCTGCTTGATTTTCTTCTTAAGGCCAACCACGAGGGGCGGGATAATTAGAAAAATAATTACAAGCCCCGGCAGGCCTTTTAGCAGGCTCATTGGACCAAGCACCACTCCTGGAAGTTTCAACCAGTCAGCCATTACCCAGGTCGAAAGAAGAAGAATCAACCGTTCTGCCAGCATAGTGACGGCGAGGGAGAGGTAAATATTCAGCCGCCATCTCTGGAAAAGAAGGAACGGCAACAAAGTCATAGCTAGCCCTTCAGCCATCATAATGAAAGCAATCGGCGGGTAAAACGGCGGCATGCCGGTTAGAGCAGCTGAGACAAGCGGAGCCATCAAAGCCACAGGCACAGAAATGCGGTAATGAAGGAGAAAACCGGCCAAAAGCACTGGATAGAACATCGGCAAAAATGTGCTGCTAAGCCCAACCAGGTGAAAAGCTGGTGGCAGCCCAATGGCCAGGGCTAAAAACAACCCGCCCAGCAGCAGTTCAAAGTGCCGTTTTTGGCTCATCTTTTTGCCCCATTACCTCGTCAGTGTGCCTTAAATTTTCTCCTCTTCGATCTTCATTAAAACCTTATTTTTTGCCTTTTACGGCCTTATTTTTAATCCAACATAGACGGACCGCCCGGGCATTGGGTAAGGTCCTGCCGCCTCGCTCAAGTTTACATAGATTTGATACTTAGTATTCAACAGATTATCCAGGTTGAGAAAAGCGGAAAGAAAGCGAGTAAACTGCCATTCGATTTTGTAATTCAGCAGGAAAAACGAGGGGAGCTTCTGGGTTTTGTTATTTCCAGCATAATAGTCGGTGACGTATTGAGCGACAGCGGCCTGGAATAATTTTCCCTTGGAAAAAATCAAGCTTAAATCATATTTCTGCCCCGCTTTACCTTGGGTGTTAGTTCCGGGGTCAAGATAAGTGCCAGAAGCCATTAGCCTCAAGTAATCAGTCACTAGGGCGGTTAAAGTCGCTTCAACCCCTTTTGCTCGGTAGGTACCCATGTTGGTCATCCGATACAAGGGCGGCGGCGTTGGGTTCGGCCTGAGTTCAATGAAGTTGCGGCCATTCATGGTAAAAAGCGTCAAGTTGAAATCAAAGTTCTGACCAAAGCGCTGGTTTATCCCAACTTCGTAATTCCATAAAGTTTCAGGCTTGAGGTTCGGGTTGGATGAAGGGAAAAGATAGAGTTCATTAAGCTGAGGGGAGCGAAAGCCCTTACTGACCAGTGCCCGCAGCGAAGTATGTTCAGTGAGGAAAAAGATCAATCCGGCGCTCGGAGCAAAAGCTGTGCCATAGACAGAATCGAGGTTCAGACGAGCTCCGCCGGTGAGGATCAGCTTTTGCTTAAAAGCAAATTGGTCATAAGCAAAAAACCCGCCTTCGCTCCGGTGCCAGGAGCCAACCGGGTAGTTAAAGCTTTGCCCGTCAAGATAACGGTAATCAGCACCGACAGTTAATTGATTATTTTCCCAACCTGAGAAAGTATACTTCAAGATGCTGCCATAGACGTGGTCGCGCGAGTTCCAACCGTTTGAAAAACGGTGACGGCCGAAGTCGGTGTAAAATTTAAAACTCAAGTCTGAGAGGTCAGAATGGCGGCTTAGTGTCAGGTCAGCTGCTCCGCGTTTGTAATCAAACCAGTTTTCAGCAGGCGGGTTGGGGTAAAGGATGGTCGGCTCGTGTTTGAGCCCAGCGTAGTATTTGCCGCTTAGAGCTAGAGACCATTTTCCGGAGAAATTATAGACAGTCTTTCCAGTGAAACTGTCTCCCCGGTAAGCGGAGTTGGCTATGTGCCCATCGCTCTGACTGTGGTCAAAGGTGAGGTAATACTTAAATTTTTCAAAACCGGCTCCATGGCGGAGGTTGATTTCCTTAGTGTTAAAAGAGCCATAGGAACTTTCAATTTCGTTTTCAAAGCCACGTCCGGGCGTGTGAGTTATGATGTTAATCACGCCGCCCAGAGCATCTGAGCCATACAAAACTGAATTTGGGCCGCGCACCACTTCCAGACGATCTACGTTGTCAAAAGGAAAAGTCTGGGTGACCACGCAACCAAAAATTCCCATCTTTTCTGGACGGCCGTCCACCATCACGCCAATTCTCTGGCCTCGTTGACCAAGGCCTCGGATTTCTACATCTGAGCGGCCGAAATTTCCGGTTCTCATAACGAAGATGCCTGGCTCGTAAAGGAGGGCGTTTAGGGCGTTGGACACATGGACGGCGGAGAGCTTCTCCTGAGAGACGACTGAGGTAGAAACGGTGCAGTTCTTTACTTCCAAAGGCGACATAGTGGCCGTGACAACAATTTCTTCGTGAGGCCGGTATTGAGGCGAGCGGGATATTTCTTCTTCGTTGATTGCTTTCTGCTCTTTTTTATCAGGATTATCGGTAGTAGTTTTTTTCTGTTTTTTTTCGGTTGAAGATTGAGTCTGATTATCGTCAGTTAGCGTTTGGCTTTGGGCGTTGGCCTCAAAAGATAAGGTTTCCGAGGCATCTGTTTCATAAAGTGAAGCGCCAGAATCGGATGATAAGGTTTCTGATAGTTGAGCGGCGTCGTTATATTCTTCATTGGTTTTGGCCTGGCTTGGTCTGATATCGGGCGGTGAGCAAGGTGATGTGAGGTGGCTGATGACGATGACACCAGGATTTATCTGAGGAGTAACTGCCTCCCTCGCTGAGAAAGCGGCTCAAAATGCCTGACTGCTGGTAATAAGAAGAAATAAGCCCAAGCCTAAGCCGAATTTCGCTGAGCAAAGCTTGGTGAGCCTTTTCATGTCAATCTCCGTTAGTATTACATTTTTTAGATTCGTAACACCCAGATGATATACGGAGAAAAGGCAAAAGTCAACAGTAGCGCTATTTCAGGCCAGAATCTAATATCTTGGATACCATGTCTTAGCATGAAAGAAAATAATTTACCAGAACGTAGTTATAATTTAGAATAGACAAAAGAAGCGTCAAAACGCCTGTGGCAATTTATTTTAAGGTGAACAAAAAATAAGCAACAAGAAAGGAAAAAATAAGCAAAAGGGGAAAGTAAAAATGGGAAGAAAATACGGTCTAGAAAAAAGCTCCATAAGGCTTTCAATTTTAACTGCGGCCTTCTTATGTTTGGCGCTGATTGCTCAATTTGTGCTTTTTGCCAGCCCTTTGGCCGCGGCCGATGAAATCATTGTCCTAAGCGGAGCGAGAATTCTAACGGCTACCGGTCAGGATTTCATTAAGGGTACGATTGTCATCAAGAATGGTCGTATTTTTGACCTTGGCCAGAATGTTCAGATACCAGCCAGAGCTAAGGTGATAGATGCCTCTGGTTGTCTGATTACTCCAGGTCTAATCGACGCACATTCACATTTGGGTCTTGGGCCAAGCGGTGGCGTGACAGAAGATAACGAAATGACAGACCCAGTTACCCCGCAGCTGCGCATCATAGATTCGATTCACCCGGAGGGAGTGGGGCCAGACCGCCATCAGTTCTTGAACGCATTGGCTGAAGGCGTGACGGCGGCCGTGGTCAGGCCTGGCTCTGGAAACGTCATTGGCGGCCAGTCAGCTGTGCTAAAGCTGCGTGGAAAAACTGTGGACCAAATGTGCCTCCTCTTCCCCGCCGACATGAAAATGGCTCTCGGCCACAAAGCCGCCTACGCCCAGAAAGGTCAGATGCCCATGACTAAGATGGGCACGGCTTACTTAGTCAGGCAGGGCATGCTGGAAGCTGAAGAATATAAAAAGGCGCTCGAAGCCTACGAGCGAGAAAGAAAGAAAAACCCGGCCGCTTTGCCCCCGGCTCGCGACCTTAAGAAGGAAGCCATGCTGCTGGTTTTGGACCAGAAAATTCCAGTGCATATTCACGTGAATTCAGTTGATGACATCATGATCGCGGTGCGTTTAGCTGGGGAATTTAAATTCAAAAAATTATCCTTAGCCCATGCGGAGGAAGCTTATAAAGTGGCCGAGGAGTTGGCCCAAAGCGAGGTGGCTGTAGTGGTCGGGCCGCGGATGATTGTTTACGACGATCAAAACCGGCTCGTTAACCTGGCCGATTACCTGGTTAAAAAAGGCGTGTTTGTTTGCCTTATGACTGACGCCGATGTTGTTCAGCAGCCCTTTTTAAGAACTCAAGCGGCAATTGATTCTAAAATCCCCGGCTGGGATTAAATTTTCCATAGTCGAGGGACCCAAGGAGGCGTTTGGTAGAAAGGGGCGGCTGCCGTCCACACGCATGGGAAATGTTTATGTTATTAGACAAGCCCTGCTTGAAGCTAAGGAGCAGGCCGAGAAATGGGAGGCTTTCGAAAAGAAACAGGCCGAGGCCAAAAAAGCGGGAAAGACGGCCGGAGAAATACAGCAGCCTAAGAGAGATTTAAAGCTTGATGCCCTATCCAAAGTGGTAAAGGGAGAATGGCCAGCTCTTATTGAATGTTACCGGATTGATGATATCAGCGGAGCTCTACGCTTGGTGGATGAGTTTAAGCTTAAAGCCATATTCATAGGTTGCGCCGAAGGTTATCTCTTAGCAGAAGAAATCGCCAAAAGGAAAATACCGGTGATAGTTGGACCTATGGGCATCGGGCCGAAGAGAACTGAGACGGAGAAGCTGGACATAAGCAACGCCGCTCAGCTGCACCGGGCGGGAGTGAAAATCGTTCTGCAGAGTGAAGTTCAATATGGACTTGGGGCGCTGGAAGAGCTGCCGCTCATAGCGGCTCTGGCCGTCAGAGGCGGCCTACCAGAAGATGAAGCTCTTAGAGCTTTGACTATAAATGCGGCGGAGGTGCTGGGTGTGGCCTATAGGATTGGCAGCCTATCCCTTGGAAAAGACGCTGACCTGGTAGTCTTTGGCGGTAATCCTCTTGATTACCATACACGAGCTAAGCGGGTGTTTATAGCTGGAGAAAAAATTTAGCTTTTTCTTATTTATTCTGGTGAAAAGAGAAATAAATAAGAGCAATAATTTCAGGAATGAGGCAGTTCCGGGCCGGAATATGCCTTATGTTTTATAAAGTAAACTGAATAACATATTATGTTTTCCAATCGCAATACATTCTTTGCGGACAACTTAATAAATTAGCCAATTAACTTCAGTTTCCAGCTGATGCTCATACTACATTAGATAGCGTCCTTAAAGATTTTGAGCGAGCCAACTTTATAAAATTGCCTAACAAGATGGTCGATGGTATTTTTAAAAATTTTATAAAAAAATTTTTTTGCCAAGTATTGTTGAAATGAAATTGTTGGTCTATAATTAGCATGGCGCTGGCGTTCTCATCCTCTCATCCAGAGAGGCAGAGGGTTGACGCGCCCGATGAAGCCCGGCAACCTGCTCAATGGTGAGCAAGGTGCCAAAAGCGTTGAGCTCCGATTTCGGCTGGAGCGAAAGATGAGAGGAGTGGGGCGAAAGCGACTATCGCCACCAGGTCCCGCTCCTCTCGAGCAGAAGAGAGGCGCCTCGCCAGAATTTTGGAGCGGAGACCGCGGTGGGTAGAGCGCTATCCAGCCTGGCTTATCCTATCAGCCAAATTATCCTGCCAGGAAACGGTTTCCCGAAGCGTACTTAACTAACGGAGGTTAAAATGTCTGAATATTATTTTGAGCTTAGGGCGGGTCAAGATTTGTTAGCCGAGGAAATACCGGTAGAAATTGTCGAGCGGAAAGGCAAGGGGCATCCTGATTCTTTATGCGATGGGGCCTCGGAGGAGCTTTCGGTGGCACTTTCTGAAATTTATCGGCAGGAGACCGGGAAAATTTTACATCATAACGTCGATAAGGCTGTTCTGGTCGGGGGGCATTCAAGGTGCGATTTTGGCGGCGGCCAGATAATTGAGCCAATTAATTTGTATATCGTCGGACGGGCCAGCAAGGAAGTCGATGGGAAAAAGTTAATTAATGAAGCTAAGCTGGAAGATAAAATTAGGGGTTGGATGATGGGGCAAGTGCCCCATCTTAAACCTGAAAATTTTAATGTTAAGTTATTAATTCGTTCGGGGAGTGATGACCTGGTTAGTATCTTTTCTGACAATGAACAGCCGCCGCGAGCAAACGATACTTCCTTAGCGGTCGGATATGCTCCGCTGAGCGAGCTGGAGAAACTGGTTTTTGAAACGGAAAAATTTTTAAACAGCTCCGAAGGCAAACAAAAATGGCCGGCTCTCGGCGAAGATATTAAGGTAATGGGTGTTCGGAAGGAGGAATTAATCACCCTGACCATAGCGGCCGCTTTTGTGGCCTCAGAGGTGCCAGACAGAAAAACTTATGATGAAATAAAAAATCAAATTGAGCGCTACCTCAAAGATGAATTTGTTGGCCGTTATACCGATCGAAAGGTAGAAGTAATAATAAATAATGCTGATACCAAAAAGACAGCTTATCTCACGGTCACCGGAACAAGTGCTGAATCTGGAGATGATGGGCAGGTCGGGCGTGGTAACCGGGCCAACGGTCTGATTACGCCTTACCGCCCGATGAGCCTTGAAGCGGTGGCCGGAAAAAATCCAGTTAGCCATGTGGGCAAAATTTATAGCATCATGAGCCAGCTGATAGCTAACCGCATAGTCACTCAGCTTCCTGAAGTTAAGCAGGTTTATGTTTACATGGTGAGTAAAATAAATGATCCGATAACCCAACCTCAGGCGCTGAATGTAGAGTTATGGGGATTGGATGTCAGCAAGGCTAAAAATGAAATTAAGAAAATTGCTGACGAAGTGCTGGGAAGCTGGCGGGAAATTCGCGACGGCTTTATTGCCCGCCGCTGGCCCATTTATTGAAATTCGGTTGAAATTCGTGAAATTCGGGACACGCTAGATTTTTCCGATTTTTTTATCCCAAGAGGACAAAGTAAAAAGCCAGCAAATAGCCGGGGATCTTAATTTTCTTGATAATTTGTCTTGCCTTTTGAGTTAAAAAGAGACTGAGTTGAAATAATAGAGCAAGCCGGCAGCTCGTAGGTTATTAATCGCAGGCTATTATCATGGCGAGGATGCTATTATGAAAATTCGGGGAAATATAAGATGTCCCGATTTATTATGCGATTTATTATGAAAATTCGGAAAAATCTAGGGTGTCCCGATTTTTATGCGATTTATTATGAAAATTCGGAAAAATCTAGGGTGTCCCGATTTTTATGCGATTTATTATGAAAATTCGGAAAAATCTAGGGTGTCCCGATTTTTACCGATTTTTAGAGCAGGGATTTGAGCTGGTCCGCGGTCACGACGGCGCTGTTGGCCAAATAGCACTTGACCTGGTCGAGCAACCGACTGAAGAACATTCGCTCTAAAGCCATCTTATCTTCATTCATCACTATAAGATGAGGATTAAAAAATGGCTGGGCTTTAGCCGAAACTGCCTTGATGGCTCCCGCTGGCTCGCCGGATTCCAGGCACTTCAAGGCTTCTTCTTTTGTTAGCTCAACAACAGCCGGTGAGGTCTGATCATTTCTCAAAATCACCAAAGCTTTAAGATTTGTCCTCTTTACATAACCTGATGGCCCCGAGATCCAATTCGGGTCGAGCATAGCCTGGGACTCGCTTGAAGCCCTGAAACAATAAGGCGCGCCCTTGTCCAGCCGGCAGTCATCCTGCATCGGGCATTTTCGGTCAGTGCAATCTTCCCGCCGGGTAACCACATTCTCACACTTGCTGTGGTCAAATAATTTGGCTAACTTGTCGTAAAGCTCAACCGTATTGGTCGGGATGTAGAATTTCCTTTCAACGCTATCGGCAACCGCCCGGTTTCCGGAAAATCTCACAAACAGAATCTCATTGGTCTGTGCCTGGACAGATGTTTTTTTTAGCAACTTAAAGAACAGCTCGGTTTTGCCAGTTCCTGGTTGACCGATAAGAATAAGAGAATTGCCATCCGCCGCCACCGCCATGCCCCTTACGGCATTTATTCCTAAGTGTTCCTGCGAATCAATAACCATTCCCAGGGCTAATTTTCTCAAGGCGCCGTAATTATCCGTGTTAACGAGAAGACCGGTTCTCGTCTCCGGATGATAATAAGCGCGCGGCTCTCTCCCGGCTACATTGTCCACAGCATAAATTATAGCGTGCGGTTCGAGCCCGGCTTCAATCTGGCCAGGAAACCAATTTTCTACCCAAAAATCATATAGATGCCCGACGTTGGTTTTGAGCTGAACAATTGTCCCGTTAATATTGGCATTCCACTCATAATAATTCTCGTAACCAAGATGGCTTTCCATTTCGGCTACCAGGGCATCGCGCATTTTGGTTTCGCTCACTACCTCAATTGGCACCGGTTTTTTCACTCTGGTTACGTAATTCTGCAGATAAATCTGTTTAACTTTCTTGGCCGTTTTAAGCCTGGACATAGCTTCGGCGATTCGGTCGAGACCTTTTTCCAGGTTGGCCATCGAAGTGGCGTAGGAAATTCTGATGTAATCATCGGCTCCAAAAGCATCCCCGGGCACTATAGCTACCTGCGCTTCCTTCAAAAGATAATAAGCCAGCCCGTAAGAATTTCTAATCTGGATTCCGCCAGCCTCTTTTCCATAAAACGACTTTACGTTGGGAAAGACATAAAAAGCTCCCTGAGGCTTGAAACAGGAAATCCCTGGAATTTGCTGCAGCCTCATCAAGACATAATTTCGCCTTCTCTGAAATTCTGCCACCATCTTATTTACTTCATACTGCGGGCCCACCAAAGCTTCAACGCTGGCTTTCTGCGATATCGAGCAGGCGTTAGAAGTGGTATGGCTTTGGACCTTTGACATAGCACTTATTATCTCAGTCGGGCCAGCCGCAAAGCCAATTCTCCACCCGGTCATAGAATAGCTCTTGGAAACTCCGGTAATCAGGATGGTCTTTTTCTTGATATCTTCTCCCAGGGCGGCAAAACTCACGAAGCGGAAACCATCAAAAACCAGGCGGCTGTAAATTTCATCAGCGATGATATAAATATCTTCCTTTTTTATAACTTCGGCCAAGGCTCGGAGCTGTTCTTCGCTGTAAACTGCGCCGGTTGGATTGCCGGGATTATTAAGTATCAAAGCCCTGGTCGAGGGGGTAATAGCTGCCCGCAGCAATCCCGGCGTCAGCAAAAATCCATCTTCCTCCCTGGTCTCGACGATAACCGGTTTCCCCTTGGCCAGGTTGACACATTCAGGATAGGTTACCCAATAAGGAGCCGGAATGATGACTTCATCTCCCTCATTAACAATGGCCTGAATTAAATTAAATAGAGAGTTCTTAGCGCCGCTCGAGACTAAAATTTCATTGGGCTTATATTCCACCCCGTAGTCCTCTTTTAGCCTCAGGCAAACCGCCTTTCTCAATTCAGGAATGCCGTCATTTTCTGTGTATTTGGTGAAATTCTGCTCAATAGCTTTTATGGCTGCCGATTTTATATTTTCCGGTGTTGGAAAGTCCGGCTCACCAACGCTTAAGTCCACAACGTCAAGGCCTTCGGCTTTCATGGCTTTGGCCTTGGCTGAAATCTTTAAGGTGGGAGAAGCCCCTATTTTCGTCACTCTTTCTGAAACCATGGCTGTCCTACTTTCCTATTTTGTCCGGTCATTTATTTTTTATCAGGAGTTTTGCCCTGAGCGGAGGCATCTTCCGGCTGAGCTTTAGGCGTGGTTCCACTGAGCTTGTTTTTTAAAAACTGGTTAAGGTCGGCCCCGGTGAGTGTCTTTATTATCTCGGGCATCTGGGCAATTATTTCAGTTACCTGGCCGGTAATCTGGCTTGTTCCCACTCCCTTATCTCCACCGATGATGACGATTTTTTCCACCTTGGAGAGAGGCTCAGCCACTGCTTTCGCCAGCTCAGGCATAACCTTAATGAAGGTTTCCAGGATAGCGGCCTCGTTATACTTTTCCCAGGCCTGGGCTTTTTTCATCATAGCTTCAGCCTCGGCCAGGCCGCGGAGCCTGATCTCTTCGGCTTTTGTCTGAGCTTCCAGGCGCATAGCTTCGGCTTTGCCTTTGCCTTCCGCCATCAACCTGATTTCTTCGGCTTCAGCCTCAGCCTTAATCTGATATTTGCGGGCATCAGCCGGCTTTAAGACATTAGCTTCAAGTTCTCTTTCCTTGCGCCTGATCTCCAGCTCTTCAATCTTAATGGCTTCCTCTTTTTCAATCTGCTTGACCTTAGCTTCTTCCTTTTTTATCTCCTGGGACAATTTATTTTTTTCCAGCTCGTAAGAAAAATCAGCCTGGGCTTTTTTCTGGTTGACAAACACTTGGGATTCAGCCTTCTTGGCTTCATTTTCCCACTGAGCTTTGGCAATCTGAGCTTCAGACTGCAGCCGGGCAACTTCGGCTTCTTTCCGGGCCTGGGATGATTTGATAATAGCTTCCTTTTCTGTTTCTGCCTGGGCAATAGCGGCATCCCTTTTGGCGGCGGCAATTACCGGTTTGCTCAAGGCATCGATATAACCCTGGGTATCACTGATATCTTTGAGGGAAAAAGAAAGGATAACCAGACCCATCTTGGAAAGGTCTTCCTTAGTGGCTTCAATAACTCTTCGCGAAAATTCCTGGCGCCCCCGGTAAATTTCCTCAACGGTCATTGTCCCAATGACTTCTCGCATTTTGCCTTCGAGGACGTTCATAGCCACATCGCGGATACCTTCTTTTCCTGTGCCCAGGAATTGTTCTGCGGCTAACCTGATGTCCAGGTCTCTTGAGCCCACCTTGACCTGAGCTGAAGCCTCGGCCAGAATTGGAATCCCCCCATGAGTCAGGACTTCAGGCGTTTTTATAAAAAGAGTGATAACTTCGAGGGGCAAAGCATAAACTTTTTCAATGAATGGCCAGACAAAGGTACCACCACCCAGCTTATATCTATATCCGACCTTTATCTTTGTTCCATCAGGCAGGGAAACTGTCCTCTTGCGCCCGCCAGCAATAATTAGGGCCTCGTTGGGCCCAACTTTCCGGTATTGAATAGCTAATATTAGGCCAACAATAGCCAAGAAAACAATAATTGCTCCGATAATTATAAGCCACGTAGTTAATGGCATCTTAACCTCCCTCCAATTATGATGCTTTTATTATTAAATCAAAAATTTTAAGCCTGGATCTGCTGAAAAAAATAAAAATATTCCTTAGAAAAAAAGAAACACCCGCTTTATTGTTCATATTTTCTTGCTTTATCGGCTCAGGCTATTTTGAAAGGTCCTTTTTATCAAAGAAAGATATTAATTCTAATAAATTTTAAAGTCAAGTTATATTTCTAAGACCGGGCAATTGCTGGAATTTATAAAATAAAAACGAGTTAAATAGGATAAAAGCAAGTAATTAGTAATCTGAGCATAATAGCTGTACTTTCATAAAACCCGGTTTATTTAGGAAATAAATTTATTTAAATAAGTTGAGCATATAAATATCAGCTCGCCGGCTATTCTCATGACAATAAATGTTATAAATTGGCCAAATTTTAAGAAAAATCTTGCTTTATAAGAAAAAATTTTATAAAAAGGATTGATGAGCTGGGCTAAGGAGTTAGGATGGAAAAGGAAGATTTTAAAAAACCTCATTTTCGGGCGGGAGACAAAGCCTATATTTTAGGCTTGAAAGAAGAGCTTTACCGGGTGCTGGTGGAAGAATCCCGGGAAGGATTTTATATCATCGGTCCAAATGGCTTTGAATATGTTAATCCTGCCCTGGCCAAAATGCTGGAATTGTCTCCAGAAGAAATTATCTCTTTAAAAGTTGAAGATTTTTTAAAGCAAGTTTATCCCGAAGATAGGGAAATAATTCTCGAGCGCCGGGAAGCCCGACGCTCTGGGCGCTCGGTAGCGCCAGTTTATCGGCTAAGGGTTTTCACCAAGACAGGGCGGCTAATTCACCTAGAATTTCATACTTCCCAGATTGCCGGCGAAAGGGTGGCCGGCGTCGTGCGGGAAGTGACTGAAGAAGTTAAAGTTGAAGAAGAGCTTAGAGAAAGAGAAATTCTGACTGACAATCTTTTAAATAATATGCGGACACCGGTGGTTATCGTCCAGGATGGTAAGTTCAAATTCGCCAACCAGGCAGCCTCGGAAATATTCGGCTTTTCCCCGGAAGAAATCATTGGAGCCCACTATTCCGATTTTTTGGATGAACAGCAAAAAGAAAAGATAGAGGAGTTATATCAGAAGGCCATCTCCGGAGGGCCTCTAATCAAGCATTTTGAGCTTGAGGTTCCTCGTAAGGATGGTCGGAAGCTGTGGATTGGAGTGGATGTCAGCCTGATTAATTATCGGGGGGCTTCAGCGGCCCTTACAGTGATTTATGATCTGACCTATAGAAAGGAAGTAGAAAAAATATTATCCAGGACCTTAGAGCAACTGCGAGGAGCATTCGGTGCGGTTATTGAGGTTCTCCATAAGCTAATAGATTATAAGGACCCTTATACCGGCGGACACCAAAAAAGAGTCGCCGATCTCGCCAGGGCCATTGCCTCGGAAATGGGTCTTCCGGCTGATAGAATCGAGGGACTGCGGTTAGCCGCCCAGATTCATGACATCGGTAAAATTGTTGTTCCCTCTGAAATCTTGAGTAAACCTGGGAATCTAAATAGCAGCGAGTGGGGACTGGTTAAGAATCATGTTCAAATAGGTTATGATTTACTTAAAGAGATTGATTTTCCTTGGCCGGTGGCCGAAATAGTTTACCAGCATCATGAAAGGATTAATGGGTCTGGATATCCGCGTGGTTTAAAGGGCGATGAAATAAAGCTGGAAGCCAGAATCCTGGCAGTGGCTGATGCCATAGAGGCTATGTCTTCCCATCGGCCGTATCGAGAAGCCTTTGCCCTGGAAGAAGCGCTAACTGAGATTGAGAATGGCGCCGGAGTTCTTTATGACCAGAAAGTGGTTGAAGCCTGCGTCCGGCTTTTCAGAGAAAAAGGATATAAGTGGCGCAGTTAGAAGGCGATAAAAACCGGATGGATTTTTTTCAGTAAAGCTCTTTGAGCCTCGAGTATTTCTTTTATCCCCTTTTCAGCCAGTTTTAGCAGGGCCGAAAGTTCACTTTTAGAAAAAGATGCCTTTTCAGCTGTAGCTTGGACTTCGACCAGCTGGCCGCGGTCAGTCTCGATTACGTTCATATCTACTTCAGCTTGAGAATCTTCTAAATAATCGAGATCCAGCAGCTTTATTCCCTCAACCAGGCCTACACTGACGGCGGCTACCAGATTCCGCATAGGAAAGGTTGAAATTAAGCCTTCATCCAGCAGCTTTTTCAGGCCGAGAGCTAAAGCAATACAGCCAGCATTAACAGAAGCAGTCCTGGTTCCGCCATCAGCTTGAATTACATCACAGTCAATGATAATAGTTCGCTCGCCCAACAAGGTGAGGTCGGTTGTCGCTCTCAAGGCCCGGCCTATCAGGCGCTGGATTTCCTGAGTGCGACCTGAAATTTTTCCTTGGGTTCTCTCTCTGGGAGTTCTTTTTTCTGTCGACCGGGGAAGCATCGAATATTCGGCCGTAATCCAGCCGGAACCGGTGCCTTTTAAAAACTGGGGTACTTTTTCCTCTATTGAGGCTGAAGCTACTACCTTGGTTTTGCCCATTTCAATGTAGGCCGAACCTTCAGCAAATTCTAAGTAATCAGGTTTAAGGGTGAGACTCCTTAGCTCATCATAAAGTCTTCCGGAGGGCCGGCTAAAGGATGGTTTGGTTGTTTTTTTGGCCGCTTTTTTAACACTCAATTTGCTCTCCTCTCCCATCCAGCAGAAAATTTTTGTAAAAAAAATTAGAAATTTATTTTTCTATCATAGAGCATTATGTCTGTTTTTTCAATAAGGGCGGATTATCAAGATAGCGACTTTAGCCTCGAAGCCTAAAATCGCGGCTGGACTCAAAAGTTGAAGACAATGGTGGTGGTGAAAAAGGTGTCAACCTTCTGCCTGGGGATGGAGACAGATAATCCTGTGGCGGTGCCGTCAGGGTTGTATAAAGCCACCTCGTATCCCGGAGGTCGGTGGTTTCTCATTATTTTCACGCTGGTTTTAAGCGCCAGTGATTTGCTCAGCGGGGCAGTCAGGTTGTTACTCCACTCGTACCTCCAGTCGCTTATTCGGGTGAGATTATCATCAAAAATAAAAGCAGTGCTGAAAGAAGCATTATCAAAAAGCTTCTGATCCCAGAGGAAGGTATAGCGAAATCCAAGGAAAGAGGAAAGACTTTGGGCGGTATATTTTCTCAAAGTAAAGCTAAGCCCAGCTTGGGTTCTTACCTTGCTGGTGGAGGTATCGGCCAGAATTAAGCCGGCGCCGCCCGTCCAGAGAGCTCGCCCCTCGACCCCCGAAAATTTATTTCTATCCCAGACAAAAGCCAGGTTAGTTATCAACCGACCTGAGACCCGGTGATCATACTGACCTGAGACGAGATAGTTTTCAGCCGTCAGTTGCCTGTTTTTTTCTTCTTCTATGGTAAAGCTATCCTGAGTGCCAATTGCTTTTCTTGAAATGGTGGTCGAATGTGTTCGGAGGAAAAACGTCTTGATAGTATAGGTGTCTTTTTCATTTGGTGTGCGAATAAAAGTATTTCCGAAGCTGAAGGATGAAGAGACGGTATTGCCACCGGTTACCACATAGCTGAGTTCGATAGTTTTTTTCCACGGCTGCAACCAGCTCAAAATGTCTTTCTTTTTTTCGGATTCACCTGAGGCCTGGGATTTTTTTTCGTTGGCTTGAGAATTTTCTGCCGCCTTGTTTTGCGGCTCCTGTCGGGTGCCCTTAGATTCTTGCTCTTTGGACTTTTGCTCGGTAGTTTTCTCCTGAGGCTCAATCTTTTCCTGAATACCGGGGCCATCGGTACTTTCTCCCAGTTGAAGTTTAGCTTCACCTCCATTGAAACCTGAATTTGGAGTTTCCTGAGATTCTAAAAATGTCCGGGTTTTTGTATCCGAGTCTGGCAATTTTTCTCCCTGAAGCGGATGGTAAAATAAAAAGAAGAAGGTCAAAACAAAAGCAAACCAGGTAGCCAAAAGGCTTTTTAAACCTGGCCTTAAATGAACAATTTCCTGTATCTTAGTTTTCATCGCCCAAGGGATAATTGAATTCATAGCCTAAATATCCTTTCTTCTGAAGTGGTCGCTTATTTTTAATTGAATCTTCTGTCGGTCATGGGTTAAAACCGAGGCCGGCCACTTATCGATTTTCTAAAACTAAATAAAAATTCATAAGGTTTCAGAATAGTAAAAATAAATCGCCTGTCAATAGGTCAGTCAATGATGTTTTTGGCTCTGTTTGAAATTCCGGGATAATAAAATTAAAAACTGGCTTTTTTTGAGCCTGAAGGTTTACTAGGCAGCACGATAAAGGCGACTGATTTTTTTGTTTTCTGGGATGTTCTCGGGTGTTATTTATTCATAGGGAAGGAGAGGGGTTAATTCCCTTTTTTGCTTTTAGGGGAACGAAATTTTGATTATTACTGTTAATTCGTCTATAATCTTTTTAGTCTTATCTTATTTGTGATGATAATTTCCAAAGGAAAAAAGTTTAAACACTTTTGTCTTATAGAGCTTTTCTTCAGCGTGGTGATTTCTTTTGTTTTTTCCTCTTGTCAGAAAGAATCCGAGGTAGTCGGGCTGGCCGCCACCGCCCAATTTTCGGATAAAAGCCTCTCGGATAATTTAGTGACTAAACTGCGAGTAAAATTAATAACCACTTCTGCCTTCAAGGGCTTGGGCAAAGATTATCAGATGGTAGCCGAGTCGGTCTGGCAGGACAAGTTTATTTTTAAAGAAAAGCTTAATATTACGCCTCAAACCTCAAAGTGGCTTCCCAATCGGGTTTATGAGACAGAAAAATATGTTTATATCCCACCTTTCATTGATCGCTTTAATCTGCAGATGTCCCGTGGGATTGAGGCTGATTTCAGGATAGTTCTGGAGCCAGCTGGGCCAGGTCCTTACCTGGTTATCTTCAGGCGATCTATTTCGATTTCACCTTGCCCCCTCGACGTCCCTGATATAGTTTTTCTGGAAGGCTGGGAAAAAGTCAACCCGACAAGAGCAGCCACCGGCAATTCTTTATTCGAGCTCTGGAGCCAAAAACAAGCAGTTTGCCTTTTAAAGAATCCTGAACGGCCGGCTATTCTTATGATCAGGGGACAGAATGAAGTTGTTGAAGGCCAGCGAGTTTCAATTTATTTAGGGAGTAGCCAATTGGATGAATTCAATTTGTCTCCTGGTCCATTCGAAAAAATTTATTCTTTAACTCCCGGCCAACTTGGTTCTGACCCGGAATTAAAACTGGTAATTTCTGTAGATAAGACCATTAAAATCAATGAGCTTTATCCTGGTATTGAGAATGGTCGGGAGCTCGGTTTAAAAATCGATACTTTATATTTCCGCTGAGTATTAATGTCCCCCCTTCTTAATTTTTCTTTTTTCGGCTTTGCTGGCTGTTTCTCCTGGCTTGATTCTTGATTTCAGCTATCTGGGTTATTTTATCCAGATGGGAGAAGCACTTTCGCTCTTTTTCTGATTTATTTGTTTTTCATATTCCATTCTCAATTGAGCCTCTTCTTCTTGAGCTTTAAGGAGTTTTTCGTAAGTCTCGCTAATTTGTTGCTGAATGTAATCCCTGGATTTCATATCATTCAGACTATAAAATTCTTGCCATAGGGAATTCATTTTGAGAGTCAAAAGCTCGACATATTCCTTGGCCTTTTTCCAGGCTTCTTCCAGGCTGCTGCCTCTGACATCCACCCCTTCAGTTGAAGCCCGAGATGAGGCTGATGGTTGAGAATTTGATGGAGAAACTGGTGGTTGATTCTCTACAGTTACCCGGTGGATTACAGGTGTCTCATTGCTGGAGCTATTCGCGGTCGTAGTAGCCGGCTTTTGAGCCTCGGTCGCCTGGCTGCTCCCAGAAAGAATGAGTGAAGGAGTCTTCGTCAGGTTTTCCAGCTCTTTATTGGTGATGACCTTAACTTTTTGTCCTTTGAGGCTTTCTCTTCGAGCTTTTTCTTTTTTAGCCAGCTCGACTAATTCCTTGTCTTGAGCCAGAAGAAATGTCAGACCTACGAAGGAAAATAATAATACCAAGCTTAAGGTCTTTTTTATCATTTCATCCCTCGTCTACTAAAATAATACTATCCTTTAAGATTGGCTGTCAACTTGAAGGCTCTTTTAGGCCTGGAAATAATAGGTTGAAGAAAGAAAATATCTGGAAGCGGTATTGGCATCCGATCTGGGATATCTTTTTGGGTTTGAATCTTTTTTGGGCGAGAAGCTTTCAATTAGCCGGAAATTTTCGACTGGCTAAAAGCTGAGCATCAGGATTATTGGATAGAAAATATTCATCAGAGTTATTCCTGAGCAGTTGTTTGAGCGGCTGTTCTTAAAAATATCCTTTGGCCGTTGCTTTTTATTTCTATCGCTCCATGGCGGTCAATTCTGAGAATCTGGACGCCTTTTGCATCCAGGGTTGAGATAACCTCTTCATCAGGGAAACCATAAACATTGTTTAACCCGGCGGTAATTATTGCCCAATGAGGGCTGATGGCTGAGATAAATTCAGGGCTGGAAGAAGACCGGCTGCCGTGGTGGGGAACTTTTAAGACTGTAGACCTTAGCTTTTCATTAGATCTCGAAATAATGTATTTTTCTACCTCCCGGGTGATGTCAGCCGTAAAAAGAAAAGAATGCTGCCCGTAATCAATTCGCAGGACAGCCGACCGATCGTTTCCCGCTGAGAAGATTTTATAAGCCTCATAATCAGGGTAGATAGCTTCGATTTCTGCTGGCCCCAAGTTTATTTTTGCGCCGGTTAAGATTTTTTTCCTGGGAACACTTCTGGATAGAGCTTTCTGAATTTCTTTCTGCCAATCATTTTCTGGATAATCTTCGGTGTACCAGTATTCTTTTATCCGGAAATTTCGGGCGAGGGCTGGAATTCCTCCCGCATGGTCAGGATGAAGATGGGTACAAATCAAGTAATCTATTTTTTTATAGCCTTTACTCCAGAGAAATGGCGAAACAATGCTTTCCCCGGGGTCAAAAGTACTACGGAGAAATCCCCCGGCGTCAATGACCATTATTTTTTCCCCGGGCAGTTCGATTACTGCTGAATCCCCCTGGCCGACATCAAGAAAAGTAACTGTCAGTGGATGGCTGGACGGCGAGAAAGGATAACTTATGAGGATAATAAAAAAAGCAATAAAGCCAGCCGCCCGGATTATTTTCAGGCCTCTCGATTTAGCTTTCAGCAGAAAAAGCAACAGGAAAAGGTAAAAACCAAGAATTATTATGAGCGGCGGGCTTGGTATCCTGTAAGATAGAGAGGAAAATGGCTCAAGCCAGGTGGTAATCCAGAGGAACAGCCTGACCAGCAGCTTAGGAATAATTGCCAGCAGGTGCCCAATTGCGGGGACAATAGAACCTATAATTAGGTAAGCATATCCCACGCCCATTATCACGCCAACTAAGGGAGCCGCCGGAATATTAAGAATAACTGAGGCAAAAGTTACCCGGTTGAAATTACTGATAATAACTGGCATTGTTCCAGCTACCGCGGCAATCGAGAGAGCGGCCATCTCTGACAGCTTGAACGGCAGAGAGGGAAGCCATTTTAAAATGGGCTGATAAAAAAGAATAAGACTGAGTGTCGCCAGGAAAGTCAGTTGAAAACCAACATCTTCGAGGCTAAAAGGGTTGATTAAAAGGAGGAGGAGGGCTGATAGGGAAATGGTATTTAAAAGATTAACCTCAGTAAAGATGATTTTCCCCAAGAAATAAACGGAAGCCATGATGACCGCCCTGAAAACCGACGGTTGCCCTTCGACCAGAAAAGCATAAAAAATAAGCACAAAAAGCATAATGGCATTAATAACCCGGCGGCGAATAATAAAAAACCCGAGGAGAAAATAGATAAGGAAGGCTATTACCCCGACGTGCGCTCCAGATATCGCCAGAAGATGATATAGGCCGGTCTTTTGAAACTACTGGTCGGTTTGACTGTCGAGGCGGCCATCTTCTCCAAGAAGCAGAGCTTCCAGAATAGCCCCTTCCTTTGATAAAGTGAATTTTCCCTTTCCCGGGAAATCAGCTTCTATCCTTTTTTGCAGCCCTCTCCGCAAGCGTGAAAAAAATCCGATAAAGGTGAGATTAGTCTTATTGGTTTTTTTTATCAGCAAAGCGCTTTTGGTATAAGCTCGAGCTTCTATTTTCTGACTGCGGAGATACCGGGGCATGAAATCTGGAAAGAAGTTTCTAAAAGATTCTTCGGAATTAAGGCAGGCAGAAAAATCAATCTGGTCACCGGCCAGGAGTTCTAAGGGCTTTTCCGAAGTAGTTGAATGGGGAATGGAGAGTCGAAGGCGACCACTCATTTTTTCGACCCGATTCTCTATGGCCACCTCGCTTATTTCAATCGTCAGAAGATCCCGGTCCGGTCTCCTCTCAGGTGATTTTAAAATTTCTCCTTTGAAATCAATGTAGCCGTCTGCTTTTAATTGGTGGAGGGGATTATTCTGGAACTCCTGGTACTGCCAGCTATAAAGTGAGAATCCGCAAGCGAAAAACCCACCCAGAATGAAGGTCAGACTTAGCGATTTATTTTTTTTAAAATAAAAAAACCAGCCAGCAATTAAAGTCAAAAAAAGGACGAAAATTAACCAGGAAGGAAAGGCGCTTTTGCTAACCAGGGCCAATATCAGCCCGAAAATAAAGCTCAGGGCAGGAAGAAGTAAAGGGAAAATCATTTAATTATTTTATAATAGAAGATGGGGGTTCGGGATGAGTTTTTAGAGAAGCTTGTTGATCCAGAGCATTTAAGACAAGATAGCAAAAGGCTTTTATCCCGATGGGAATCGCTTTCTCGTCAGGGTTAAAGTTAGGACTGTGGAGGGGGGCAGCAGAGACCTGACCCGGCGGTCTTACACCCAGAAGAAACATAAAAGCAGGGATTTTTTCAGCGAAGAAGGCAAAATCCTCAGATACCATCTGGGGCTTGACCTGCACGACATTTTCTTCACCCAAGCAGGATTTCAGGGCAGGCAAAACTACCTGAACAAACTCCGGGTGGTTGTAAAGAGCAGGAAGTTGTTTTTGATAATCAAAGTTATAACTGGCTTCATAGGACTGAGTTATTCCCCGGACGATATTTTCCATCAGGATAGGAGTCTCATTTCGGACTTCTTCATTCAGCGTGCGAACAGTTCCTTCCATAGTGACCCTATCGGCGATAATATTAACTCGATTTCCGCCCTGGATTTTGCCGACGGTGATAACTAAGGGTTCGGTGGGATCAATGGAGCGGCTAACGATAGTCTGGAGGCTATTAATAATTTCAGCAGAAATAACAATGGCATCGATTCCTTCCTGAGGCTGAGCTCCGTGGGCGCTCTTGCCCTTTATGGTTATCGAAAAGTTGTCAGAGCTGGCCATGAGGTACCCAGAAGCGTAGCCTACCTTACCGACATCCAGGTCAGGCCATACATGAAGAGCAAAAATAGCTCGAACCGAAGGATTATCCAAGACGCCTTCTTTTATCATCAAGGCGGCTCCACCTTCCTCTCCGGCGGGAGCCCCTTCTTCTGCCGGCTGGAAAATAAATTCAATGTTTCCCCGAATTTTATCTTTAATGGTAGAGAGAACCATAGCTGTTCCTAAGGCAATGGCTGTATGCATATCATGGCCGCAGGCATGCATGACCCCTGGATTAAGGGATCTATAAGGAAAGGTATTCTGCTCCTGGATGGGCAAAGCATCCATATCAGCTCGGATAGCTACCGTTGGGCCAGGGAGTGCTCCTCGAAGAAGGCCAACTACACCGGTCTTGGCTATCCCGGTCCTTACCTCCAGTCCTAAGGAGGTTAATTTATTAGCCACTAACTTGGCGGTTTCAAATTCTCTGTTGCCGAGCTCCGGGTTCATATGGATGAAGCGTCTGATTTTGATTATTTCAGCCCGATTTTTTTCTATTTCCTGGTCAATTTTTTGAGATAGTTTCTGGTCCAGGGCCTGGAGAGGCAAATAAGAACTGAATAAGAGAAAAATTAATAATGGACCCAGTAGCCTGAGAAGGATTCCATCCCCCTTATTTTTTACGCTTCCCATCGGTACCCTCTATTTTTGGGATAAATTTTATCTTTAAAAAATTAAGCCAAAGCTTTATTTGCTAAATTACTTCTCAGTATCTAAATCCTCTGGAAACTCTGGCTCCTTACGAGTATATTCTTCTTTTTTCTTTTCCAGGAACTCTTTAATTGCTTCAATTCCTTCCTCAGCTTTTTCTTTTGCCACCTTGGCTCCCCTTCCCGCTTCCCGGGCTATTTTTTGGTATCCTTCCTTGGCCAGCTCCTGTCCCTTTAAGGCCTGCTCTTTGATTTTTTTCCTGGTTTCCTTTCCACTGGCGGGGGCGAAGAGAATGCCTAAAATAAAACCGGTGGCTGCTCCAGCCAGAAAGGTTAAAAGAGAATCTACCAAGCGGGAATCTTTGTTATCAGACATTTTTTTTCTCCTTTCTTTTTTTCGTAAACTGCCAACCAAGGCGAATCAGGGGGAACAAAATCGGCCAATATTTGGAAGCCGGTCTGATTACTTTGGAGGTCAGGAAAAAGGAAAGCTCAGAAAGCCCAGAAAAAGTTTTCTTGGTGGAATCAATGATTTCACCGGCATCATCCAGGCGGCGGTCAAGCTTGTCTTCTATTCTCTCCATTTTATGAAGAATAATTTGCAGCTCCTGGAAAGATTTTTCAGCTTCCCGAGCGGTTCGGCTTAATCGAATAAGAAAAATTATTAAAAAAGTTACCAGGACAGCGCTCAGAACAGTTAAAATCAGAAAAAGCACTTGGTTGAAGGTTAGCAGCATGATATAACTACATTAAGCTAAACGGCTGCCTTTTGTCAATCATTTAAGTTGAGGTAATGTTACCTAAGAAAGTTTCTTTGGTGGAAAAAACAGAAAAGAAAAGGGGCTAATTAATAAAAGATAATTAAGTGCCTTAGCCGTGGTATTGTTTTGGTAGATTAGGGTTTTTTTGCTGGCCGGTTTAAAAGATAGACAAAGAAGGGAGCACCGAAAACTGCAGTGATGGTCCCGACTGGAATCTCGGAAGGAGCAAAAATGGTTCTGGCTAAGAGGTCAGAAAAGAGAAGGAATGTTCCCCCGGAAGCAGCCGAGAATAAAAATAATCTCCGGTGATCGGGTCCAATTATCAATCGAACAGCGTGGGGAACAATAAGCCCGACAAAGCCGATGATTCCGGCCACAGCTACCGAAAAAGAAGCTAACAGGGTGGCCAGGAAAAGAAAAACTTTTCTGACGCTTTTTACCGGGCAGCCGAGCGACTGAGCCACTTCGTCGCCGAGAGTCAAAAGGTTCATGTCCCGAGCTAAAAACTGGGCAATCAGAAGGGAAATAATCAGATAGGGCAGGATCAACCAAACCTGTCTCCAATCAGTAAGAGAAAAACTGCCCAGAAGCCAGAATACTGCCTGCTCATAAGCATCGGCTCGCCGGAAAAGTAAAAAGGAAGTTAAAGCTGAAGCTAAAGCCCCGGCGGCTATGCCGGTCAGAAGCAATGACTCTGGAGTCCGAAAATGCTGGCGTTCAGAAATAAGATAAACCCCCATTACCAGGGCCAGGCTAGTAACGAACGCCGACAGACTTTGGGCCGAGAAGCCCGGAAGGCTCCAAGTCAGGCCAAGTTGTAGAGCGAGGACTGCTCCTAAAGAAGCGCCGGAAGAAGCCCCGAGAATAAAGGGATCGGCTAAAGGATTCTGAAAGTAGCCCTGGAGTATGGCTCCGGCCAGGGCTAAGGAGGCGCCGGTTAAATAGGCTAATAAAGCCCGCGGAAGACGGAGCCCGAAGAAGATATCTTGAAATTCGCTTTGCCCGGAAAAAATTGCCTGGCAAAGTTCAGAAAATGAAGTTTTAACTGCGCCAATTTGTAATGACAGGAAGAAACCAGCGGCGGTTAGTAAAACTATAAGTAAGAAGAAAAAATGCCGCTTTCTTTTTGGGGTCATTTTTCCTCCAAGGAAAGCTCTGGATAAAGCGCTTTTATCAATTGCTCATAGGCCTCAACCAGCCTGGGCCCAAAACGGCTGAAAAGATTTTCATCAAGAAAGATAAAATGCTCGTTTTTAACTGCTTTGATTTTTTTCAAAACAGATTGCGACAGAAACCACTGTTTGGCCTGATTGAATATTTCTCGATTTTGACTCAGAATTAAAATAATTTCTGGGTCGTCCTTGATCAATTTTTCTCGGCTATAGGTCAGCCAGTTGCCCCGGAGATTAGAGGCTACATTTTTCACCATTGCTTTTTCCAGAAGATAATTCAGGTAGCTATCGCCGCCGCAAGTCCACAAGCCGGAGCCTTGCCCATAAAGGGTCAAAAAAACCTTTGGCCGCGGGTTTTTTAGTTTTAAATGGCTTAAGGAAGAATCAATAATTTTTAGCCTGCTCTGGAGGTCTGAAATTAACTTTAACGATTGCTCCTGGCGGCAGGTCAGCTGAGCAATTTTTGTAATCAACTGGAAAAGATCATCAAAAGTTTTCCCGATATTAAAAGCGGCTAAAGGTAGATGACGATTATAAAGGTTTTCCAGGACTGGCCGGGAATTTCCGCGGAAACCGAGCACCAAGTCCGGTTGTAAGAACTCTATTTTTTCCAGGTTGGGGTCAATTAGCCCACCGATTATTTCCTTGCTTCGAGCCTCAGGTGGATAATCGCAGAACCTGGTTACTCCAATTACCTGCTGATTGAGGCCAAGAGAAAACAGGATTTCTGTCAGGTTGGGAGCCAGAGAAATAATTTTTTGGGGGCAATCTTTAAGCTCCAGGCAATGGCCAAAATCATCGACTGAGCTGATAGCCTGCCCTCGGGAATTTTCTGGCCCAAAAATAAAAAGATTCAGAATAACAATGGGTAAAAGGAAGAATCGGCTGACCCAACTGGATTTTATTAAGGGCGAATCGTTTTGCGAGAATGAAGAATTATTGACCAGGAAGGTTTTTTCAGATTGAGGCTTAAATTGATTTTTTTTCATTTTTAATATTTCTTACTAAGCCGGCTATTGTTACTCAAATCAACTCCGGCTGAGAAGGCCCGAAGGCGTTTTTATCTCGCGATGCTTTCCAGTCGGATGAATCAGGGAAATTTCTGGCAGTCCGGTGGAAGAATTTGACCTTAATTCAACCTCGACTTTGAACACCCGCCGGAGCATCTCTTCACTAATTATTTCTTCTGGTTTCCCTTCGGCTTCAATCTTGCCGGCTTTTAAAAAAACCAGGCGGTGACAATAAGGAACGCAGAGATTCAGATTATGTTCAGTCACCAGGATGGCCTTGCCTTTTTTTTCTTGCAACCTTTTGAGCAAAAAATAAATTTGGAGCTGGTAGTTTAAATCCAGATGAGAACTGGGTTCATCCAGAGCTAAAATCGGGCTATCTTGAGCTACAGC
>PNJE01000087.1 GCA_002877915.1 Candidatus Aminicenantota bacterium | reverse complement strand
GCGGTTGATGCCGTTACGCTGGTAGCTGGCATAGTAGGTGTAAAGCGTCGGCACATTATAAATATGGCGCTTAGCCATCAAGTCAAGAGTTTCATCATCCATTTCGTTCAGGTGTTCAATGCATTCGACGCCAGCTTTAATGGCTATTTTGGTCATGGTCGGGGGTATGGTGTCGGAAAAGCCACCGCCATGGGCAGTGATATGCAGGCCGAGCATTCGGGCTTCTTCCACCGCCGCTCTGGCTTCTTCCAAGGTGAACTGGGGCGAAATCTTGATGTATTTGAAGCCGGCGGCATACATCTGACGCACAGCCTTTCTCCACTCCCAGGGGCCATCGACCGCCAGCGAGCCGTGCATGCCGTAGCCGTGTCCGCCGGTGATGGTGATTAAATCGCCGCAAGGGTAAACCCTTATGCTGTCGATGTAACCATTCTTCTGAGCGCGGAGGAGAGCCTGCATAACTTCAACCGGCGAGCCGACATCGCGGACTGCCGTCACGCCACACCGAAAGTACATATTCATCAGCTGAAGCGCTCGCAAGGTCGCTAAGCTGTTGCTATCTTGATAATACTCTAACTTACTACTTTCGGTCCCAAGATGGATGTGGCAATCTATGAAACCGGGCAAAATCCATTTTCCGGAGGTGTCTATTTTTGTTGCACCTTCAGGCACATTGACCTTGGCCGCTGGCCCGACCTCTTTTATCTTATCGCCTTCGATGATGATCACCACGTTAGGCAGAGGGTCTTTGCCGGTTCCATCAATCAACGTTCCACCGATGATGGCCACTATGGTCGGCTTAGCTTTTTGCTCCGCCGGAGCGCTTGGTTGGGCATAAAGCTGAACGCCCAAGGCAAAGGTTATGGCCAGCAAGAAAATGGGCAAAATGTTTTTAGTTTTTTTAAATTTAGAATTTGTCGGCCAATTGAAATTCTTCTTTCTCAAATTTTTTGATATTGAAGCATTGAACGCAGCTTTTAACATTTTTCCCTCCTTTTTATCGGATTTTAGCATTTAACAATATCTGACAATTATTGTTTAGAGTCAAACAAATAGTTCTTTCAGCTTAAGAAATCGTATCCAGAACAAGGCAAATGAATAGTTTGGGGGCAGCGAAGTTAGAATTTCTTCTTTCAAGTTGGGACACAGTATCCAGGATAGGGGGGATGGTTTGGAAGCGGCACATTGGACGCCGTTCAGGAAAGGCAGCACCGCGGAAAGCGGAGATTTTTTTTTAGAACTTAAAAGCGAGTCTTCTTATTTGACCATGGAGGATTTTAACCTGGCTTCTTAAACAAGTTGACCTGGGGTGGACTTAAAAAGGGCCCGGTCGATTTTCGTCACCTTTCGACCGTTTCCTTTGAGGTCAATGAGACGCTAATTAGTGGGCTCAGAAGTTCTATTTCAGCTTACTTTTGGTTGAATTATTTTTAATAACTTTTTTGCCGCAAGATAATGGTGTGGCTGTTTACTTGAGTTACTTGGGGGAAGTCAAAAAGTTTTTCAGCAGGCCTGACTGGAAAACTTCAGCCGTTGGGCGGCGGACCAGCCGGAGTTCAACTCCAGCCAGGCGATTCAGCTCAGCGGAATCTCTCCTGGCTGCGATTGAATCTCCGTCGCTCGTCATTACCAGTTTAATTCCCTTTGATTTTTTTAAGCAGGAATTGATTTAGCTGGCAATTTGTCTTATAAATCTAAATAAAAAGGATTTTTAAATGTTTTTTTGGGGGAAACGATGAAAATAGCTATCACGGCTGATGCCCATCTGCGCAGCCGACAAGAAACGCCCGAGCGCTATGCCGCCCTTGAGAATATCTTTGTTCAAAGCGAAAAAGAAAAGGTGGAGCAGGTGTTTATCTTGGGCGATTTGTTTGACCGGGATTTTAATAACTACCACGATTTTGACCAGCTCTGCCAGCAGCATCCTGAACTGAAGATGACCGTTCTCCCGGGAAATCATGATAGCGGGATTAAAAAAAGGTTTTTTGCTGCACAGAATATAAGAGTCATTGAAGAGCCGCTGCTCGAACCAGTGGGCGAAAAGCTTAATTTTTTATTTTTACCTTATGATGATGGCGTAACCCTGGATGAGGCGCTCGAAGCCTTTGTAAATAAAAATGGAGCGCCGGGTAGGTTTATTCTTTTTGGCCATGGAGACTGGCTTTCGGGAGCTCGCCAGTCCAACACCTATGAGCAGGGGTTTTACATGCCACTCAGCCGGCGGGCAGTGGAGAAATTTTCGCCTTTAAGGATTTTCCTCGGGCATATTCACCAGGCGGACAAAAAAATTGACCAATCGGCGGTGGTTTATCCAGGGTCACCCTGCGGCTTGGAAATAAACGAGACCGGTAAAAGAAGGTTTCTCCTGTATGAGCCTGAAAACAACCGGCTGGAAACAAGAGAAGTAGTGACGCCGGTTATTTATTTTAGAGAAACGATGCTGGCCTTGCCGGTTGAGGATGAAATTTTGCGGCTGCAGGAGATGATCAAAAAGATGATTGAAGGTTGGGAAATTAGCGGGCAGGACCTTCAAAAAGTGAAGCTGCGTCTTCGGGTGAGAGGTTTTACCAAGGACAAGGAAGCTTTGTCGAAGCTTATCAATGAGGAAATAGCGAGGCATGGTATTAGTTTTTACGATGAGGGCGGAGCGGATTTATCAGAGCTTAAAATAATTACCGACGAATCAGAAGCCAGACTGCTTCTTTTAAGCAAGATCCAGGAAAGACTGCAACAGCAGGATTTAAGAAAATTTCTAAGCTCGCCGGAGGATGTTCTGGAAGAAGCCGCGGAAATAATTTTTGGGGGGAAATAACTATGGGCCTTCGCCTAAGTGAAATTCACATTAATGAATGCGGACCCCTTTCCAAACAAATCTGGAAGAACTTGGAAACTAAGAACTTGGTGCTTATCTATGGGAAAAACGAATCTGGAAAGTCCTTCCTGATTGACCTGCTGATTAATTCTCTTTTTAAAAATAAAAAGGATTGGGGCTATCTGCGCGGTGGAATAAATGGGAAAGTCGTTCTGGTAGGCTCTTTGCTTAACTCTGGCGGACCTGAACCAAGACGGGCGGAATTCAGCCCAAAGAGCAGGTCAGCAAATAAACTGGATGATTACTTCGTTAAACTTCCAGGCGCCGGGCTTCCGGCGGAATTGGGCAAATTGTTAGTGGTGAGGGCAGGAGAAGCAGAAATCATTCGCCACGAACACGGGTTGACGGTCGAATTTTTAAAGAACCTTTTCTCCCAGAAGCGGATTATAAACGAGATTGACAGCCGCTTTCCTGACGCTGTGAAAAATGCAAAGATTAATGAAGACGAAGGCCGGATAAATTTCGTCCCCCAAAAAGGAAACGAGATCAAGAATTATTACGACCTTTTAGATAAACAAAAAAAGCTGAATGAGCTCTGGCAAGATGTTAACGAAAAATACGAGAGCGGCGAGTTAAAAACGCTTCAAGATAAGAAAAAGGCGCTGGAAGCAAAGAAGGTCAAGCTGGAGCTTGCCCGCCGTCACTTAGCCTACAAGTTAGCACAGGAAGTGGAAAAGAAAAAGAAGGAGCTGGAGCATTTTCCGAGGCCAGAAGAGATTGCGGAGATAAAGAGAAAAATAGAGGAATTTAAACAGAAAAACAGAGAAGTCGCTCAGCTGAGTGGGCGGATAAAGAAGCTCGAAGAAGAGCTAAAGGCCGGGGCAGATGTGGATAAAGAGTTGCGCCTGCAGGAAAGAGCTCGCCGCTTTAAGGCTCTGTTGTTTTCCAAAGAGAAAAAGGAAAAGCAGGAAGAATTAAAAAAGTTAGAGGAAAGCACCAACCGCTTAGAAGAGCTCTACAAAAAATACCGTGAAAAAGTCCTAACCCAAAAGCAAAAAGAAAAGGAATTGGAGAGCAAACGGCCGGTGGTCGAAGAATACAAATGGCTTGAGGTGGTTAAAGAAAAATATGCAAACCTCATAGAGACCGGCCAAAAGCCGTTTGCTGCTTTAAAGCCGGCTCGTATTATCACTTTCTTATTAGCTCTGGTTGGAGTGATTCTGCTTCTTTTTAATAAAACCGGTTTGGCGCTGCCATTCTTGCTGCTTTTTTTGTTGGGTTTGATATTGGTTCTGTGGCAGAGATTCCGGCCGCAGAAGAGCCCCGAAGAATCCCGCGAGCTTCAGGCAGTTAAAAATGAGTTTCGCGAGAAATTCGGGCGGGAATTAAGTTCGAGGGCTGACCTCGAAACGCAGGCCAAAGTCCGCGAGAAGGATTTTTATGAGTTTGGGACGATGACTGAGCAACTCCAGCAACTAAAAAATGAATGCTACCACCTTTTGACTGAGTTGAGTTTGCTTGCGCCGGAGGGGCTTCCGGCGGTCGAAATGGGTGAAAGAATCGAACAGGTTGAGAAAATCCTGACTGAAAATCGGACCGGGGTTGAGAGGCTCAAGCAAGAAATTGAAGATATTTCTGCGCGCTTATCGAAGCTCGATGTGGAAGAAAAAGATTTTGAGTATGAAGACCCGGGGGTGGAATTTAGCCGGGAGCGTTATGAGCAATTGAAGATAAAAGCTGACAGGCTGGCCCAGCGCCAAGCTGAAAAGTCGGATTATGCTCGACAGGTTGAAAAATATAACCTTGAGCTTGATGAGCTAAGCCAGGAAATTTCCCGCTGTTTTCAGCAAAAGTTTGAAGGACCGATTGAACCAGAGCAGTGGGAGGAAAAACTGCGGGAAGCAGAAAACGAGACCAAAAAACTAAGCGAAGAGCTTTCCAATAAAGTTGGTGCGCTAAGCGGGTTGGGCATTTCCGAAGAAGACTACTTAGCTGAAGACCCAGGGGAAACCTATCAACCAGCAAAACTAAGAGAACTGGAGAATGAACTTAAAGAAGTTTCCGGAAGCATAACAGAAGTGGAAAACAAATTGCATGACCTTAAAAAAGATATAGCCTTTCAGGCTGAAAGTGACTACACCCTTCCATGGGATAAGCTGCTGGAGGCCCTGTTCAGCAAGATGGAACAAACAAGAGAGGAACTTAAGAAAACTGAAGCCATACTCCTTTCGAAGGTCTTGCTGTCTTCGGTGATAAAAGACCTTGACCGCGAAGAAACGGAAAAAATAGAAGAAATTCTGCAGGCGCCTGAAGTCGGGCAAATGCTCTTCAGCCTGACTAATAGGTATAAGGAAATTTACCCAAGGATCACAGATGACGGAAAAGCAGAAATTCTGTGCGTATCTGACGGGACTGATGAATTTCCCCTGGCTGAGCTGAGCACCGGCGCGCGGGAGCAAGTGCTTCTGGCACTGCGCATTGCCTTTATCAAGAAGCTTCTTAGAAACCGGAGCTGCTTTCTCATCTTGGATGATGCCTTCCAGCATACCGACTATGAGCGGCGACCATTAATTGTGGATAGCCTGGTCGAACTGGCCAACCAGGGCTGGCAGATTTTCTACTTGACCATGGACGACCACATCAGGGATTTATTCCAGGCCCACGCCTCCTGCTTAGGGGCCCGGTATCAGTTTATTGAGCTAAGCAGTTAATTTCATTTTGGATTACAAATCAATAAGTAAGGCTTCGTCATTTTATGCCTATTCCCTATTATGGATAGCCAGAGAATTGGACAATAATGAATATGGATGCGGCTTTATTATAAGGTGGAAATATCCGACTTATATACCAAACAAAAAAAATAAGCCGGTAAATTCCGCCTTAGATATAAAACTAATTTTTGAAGCGGAGAGAATCGACTTATGAACAGAAAAAGCGGCCGTTTCGTCCTTCTACTCCAAAATATTCTATTTGGTTCGCCGGAAATTGATGTAGCAGGTGTGATGGAGAAATTTTAAGGTTTAATTATATCATGAGGCAAGATAATTACCTCTGAGGGAATTTTGATATCAAGAAATATAAAAACAACTAAAATTTTATATAAATGTTTAGGTCCGGAAAGGGCTTTATCAGTCTGAAAACTTGATAAGGCATGGGCGGCGCTTTTAGCTGCTGAAGGTGCATTGAGATGGATTGATGTTGGTAGTCCGAACCTAAATAAGCTCTTTATGATTTGATGCAAGAGGGCTGGTTTAGTAGAATTGAAGGAAAGAAATAAAAACTTAATTCTTTTGGCCTCGATTTGGCCGAGGCTTTTATTGAATATTATGGTTTACTAATAGAAAATAAAATCTTGGAAATAATGGGCAATTATGCAAAACTAAAAAAGGCGATTTTTATGGACACATTTGCTTTTTAAAGAGGTGGAATGATGGCGAACAATAATAACAAGAAATATGTGGAGCTTATCTGGGCTGATAAGTATGACCGGTTTGAAAAGGGTGAAAAGACACCGCTTGAAAGGCCAAACTTACCCTTTCAGGTTGTTGAAACTATCAACAAGCCGAGATTAAAGGATCTGGAAAGCGGACTTTTTGACCCCGAGAAGTTCTATCCCGAAAATGAATACCCACCAAATTATCCTAAAGATTGGAAAAATCTGCTCATCTGGGGCGATAACAAACTGGTAATGTCCTCGTTGATAAAGCAGGGCTGGGCTGGAAAGGTTAATTTAATTTATATCGACCCGCCGTTTTTCACCGGTGCTGATTTTACGGTAAGGACAACTGTCGGAGACGAAGAGATAGAAAAGGAGCCATCCATCATTGAAGAGCGGGCATATAAAGATACCTGGAGCGGTGGAATTGCCTCCTATCTCAAATATATGTATGAGCGCCTGGTTTTGATGAGGGAATTGCTGGCTGAAAACGGCTCTATTTATGTGCATTTGGACTGGCATGTGGGACATTATGTAAAGGTGATGATGGATGAGATTTTTGGATATGAGAATTTTCAAAGGGAGATTATTTGGGATATTAGGGTTCTCTCAGGATATAAAACCAAGACAAACAATTGGATAAGAGGGCATGATTTGATTTTGTTCTACTCAAAATCTAAATCCTTCACATTTAATAGATTGACCGTCCCTCATGATGAGAAATATCTTTCCAGATTCGATAAAGTCGATAAGACTGGAAGAAGGTATTTTGATGATAGGGGCGAACCAAGATATCTTGATGAAGTAATCTCTAAAGGAAAGGCAATCGGAGATGTCTGGGATGATATTATGTCTTTTCAACAAATTCCAACAGCTGTAGAAAGATTACATTTTGACACCCAAAAACCCGAAGCCCTCTTAAAGCGCATCATCCTCGCCTCCTCCAACCCCGGC
>PNJE01000081.1 GCA_002877915.1 Candidatus Aminicenantota bacterium | reverse complement strand
CGCCCCCCGAGGATAAGAATAATTGGTTGCTCGAAACTCTGGATGGATTTAATAGTGGCCTCGACGGTAGTCGCTTTGGAATCATTGACAAAGAGCACGCCATTAATGGTTCTAACTTCTTCTAATCGATGCTCTAATCCTCTGAAGCTTTTAATGGTCTTTCTGATTACAGAAAGACGAGCCCCAGCTAAATAGGCAGTTAGAATTGCCGCCATCACATTTTCTTGATTGTGAACCCCTCGCAGTTTAATATCAGCAGTTTTTATAACCGGAAGTTCTTCCCCAAGCTTCAACCATAGCGTTGAGTCCTTGAGGTAGCAACCCCGGGGTACTGAATGCTTTCGACTGAAAGCATAGAGCTCCATAGGTTTTTCTTTTCTCCAGGCCCAGAGGTTGGGATCATCACGGTTGATAATAGTAATATCAGTTGATAGCTGGTGCTGGAAGAGTTTCTTTTTGGCCTGGAGATAGTTTTCAAAAGTCTTATGCCAATCGAGATGATTGGGAGTAATATTCAAAAAAACAGAAATATTTGTCCGGAAATTTTCGGTGAACTCCAGCTGAAAACTGGATAATTCAGTAACAATCAGATGATCGGGACGACTCTTTTTAACAAAAGAAATCAACGGAGTTCCAATATTTCCCGCCAGGTGAACCCGCCGGCCTTCGTTTTTTAGAATTAGATAAATTAAAGTGGTGGTAGTGGACTTTCCATTGGACCCGGTTATGCCGATTATTTTTCCTGAAAGGAATTGATAAGCCAGCTCAATTTCAGAAATCACCTTTATCCCCAGGTTTCTCGCTTCGAGAATTTCCGGTAGGGGAGGAACACCTGGGCTGAGGACAATAAGGTCAGCCCTTTTAAATAATTCCAGACTATGACCTCCGGTTTCGAAGTTCACCCCTCTCGATTTATATAAATCAACTCTGGCTAATTGATTTTCCGGTTTTTTATCATTAACTGTGATGATAGCTTGCTGGTCTAATAAAAAATCGCACAGGGCCATTCCTGTCTTACCGAAGCCGACGACAATAACCTTTTTATTTTTGAGTTCCATTTTTACCTCAACTTAAGGGTGGTCAAGCTGAATAGGGCGAAAATGATTCCAATAATCCAGAAGCGAATGACTATTTTTTCCTCCGGCCAGCCGACTAACTCAAAGTGATGATGAAGTGGAGCCATCTTAAATATTCTTTTGCCGTGGCTAAACTTAAAATAAGAAACCTGCAGGAGGACAGAAAGAGCTTCCAGAATAAAAACTCCCGCCAGGGTAAACAGAAGAAATTCTTGTTTAATTAAGATGGCAATAAGCCCGAGAGTTCCTCCGAGCGAGAGGGCGCCTACATCTCCCATAAACACTTCGGCTGGATGACAGTTAAACCACAGGAATCCTAAGCAGGCGCCAGACATAGCTCCAGCAAAAACCGTTAGCTCAGCGGCCAGCGGAACTCGCAGAATATTAAGATATTGAGACCAGATAGCGTGCCCAGCCACGTAAGTTAGAGCAGTGAGAGCAACAGAAGCAATCAAAGTCAGCCCGATAGCCAGGCCATCCAGCCCATCGGCCAGGTTAACAGCGTTGGAAGAACCGACCAGAATGAAAAGAATCCAAGGCAGATAGAACCAGCCCAGGTAGGGGGTTAATTGTTTGAAGAAAGGAAAGGTTAAATGTAGATCAAATTTACCTTTTAAACCGATCAGCACGAGGACAAGGGCAATGCCGCTTGAAGCCAGTATCTGGAAAATTAGTTTCTGCTTAGTGGTTAAGCCAAGAGATCGACGGGCGCGGAATTTAATGAAATCATCTGTCAGGCCGATAAGACCAAAAAATATCATACTGGACATGGCCAGCCAGACATAAACATTGCTCAGGTTACCCCAAAGAAGGGTAGAAAGTACGGTGCAGCCAATGATCATCACTCCGCCCATAGAAGGAGTGCCTTTTTTGTTAAGATGGGTTGAAGGCCCTTCTTCTCTTATTTCCTGCCCGATCCGGTGCTTTTTTTGAATCCTAATAAAGACTGGAGTCAAAATAATAATCAACAGAAGTGAAGTTAAACCTGAAAGAGCGGTGCGAACGGTGATATAACGAAAGACATTGAAAAAGAACCAGTGTGTTCTGAGTGGTACTAAAAGCCAGTAGAGCACTTTAGGCCTCCAATCCCTTTTTTAAAAATTCTACTATCTGGTCGAGCGATAAGGCCCGGGAACCCTTAATCAGGATAAAATCTCCTGGCTCGACTAAAGATTGAAGAAATTTAGCTGCTTCCCCGGCCTGCCCAAATGAAAAAATTTTATTGCGATTGAAGCCATTTTCCACCGCTCCGTTGGCCAATTGCTCAGCTCTTGAACCAACGGTAAAAAGAAGATCCCAGTTAGTTTCGGCGACCGTCTTCCCAGCTTGTCGATGAAATTGGACCTCTTGAGGCCCGAGTTCAAGCATGTCACCGAGAACCGCTATTTTCCGATGGGCTTTTATTTCGCCCAAACTTTTTAACACTCGCTCAAGGGCTACCGGATTAGAATTGTAGGAATCATCATAAATCAAGATTCCCTGGTTGAGCTCTATCAGCTGCCCGCGATGTTCAATAGAGGGCAAATCAGAAAAAGCAGGCTGAATTTCTTTGAGCTCCAGGCCGAAAGACAGAGCTACGGCACAAGCGGCTAATAAATTATTAATTAATCCTTCATTTAAAAATGGAACCCGGACCTCAGTCTCTTTCTGCCCATAAATCAGATGGAACTGGATTCCATTTAAACCTAATGATCTGGTGTGTAAAGCCCTTACCTGGCAGTCTTCTCCTGTCCCGAAGTAAATAATCGGCCCTTGAGAATAATTTTCAGCAATTTTTCTTACGAGCGGGTCATCTCCATTGAGAATGGCTACTGCTCCTGGTCGAGCACCATCAAGGATTTCTTTTTTGGCCAGGGCAATATCTTCCAGGTTGTTGAAAAATTCCAGGTGGACAGGAGCAATGCCGGTGATGACTGCAAAATCGGGAGGGGCTATTCGGGTTAGCTTTTTGATTTCACCAGCCTGACTCATGCCCATCTCCAGAACGATGACCTCATGCGAGTCATCTAAGGATAAAATAGAAATCGGCACCCCTATCTGGTTGTTGTAATTGCCTGGCGATTTTAAAACCTTATAGCGAGAAGAGAGGAGCCGGCTGGTAAATTCTTTGGTTGAGGTCTTACCGAGGCTTCCAGTAATGGCTACTATTTTGACCCGATGTTGGCTTAAAACCTGGGCAGCTAAGGTTTGCAAAGCTTCGAGGGTATCATCAACCAGGATTAGTCCAAATTCGGCTGGAAGCCCCACCGGCATTTTTGAAACGCAGGCGCCTTTGGCTCCTTTTTTCCAGGCTTCCAGGATAAATTCATGCCCATCTCTCTCACCTTGGAGAGCGAAGAAGAGAGCCCCGGGCAAGATATTTCGAGTATCAAAGGCGTAGGAATTGATTATTTCTTCCGGCCGCCCTTGAATTAATTGGCCGTTCATCATCTGGGCGAGTTCAGCCAGAGGCCTGGTGACCATTTATTTCTTCTCCATTTCTTTAAGAATTTCCCTGGCTGTCTCCACATCACTGAAGGCTATGGTTTTATCTCTAAAAATCTGATAACACTCGTGACCCTTTCCGGCAATAACCACCCAATCACCTTTTCTGGCCATCCGGATAGCTTTTTCTATCGCCAGCCGACGATCAACTTCTTTTTCATAACTATGCTTCCCGGCTTTATGGAATCCTTGCTCTATTTCTTTTATTATTTGGTCTGGATCTTCTGACCGCGGATTGTCTGAAGTAATCAATGTCCAGTCAGCCAGACGGGCGGCTACTTCCCCCATTCTTGGCCGCTTACTGCGATCCCGATCTCCTCCACAGCCAAAGACCAGGATAATCCGGCTGGGTTTTAAAGCCCTGACCGTTTGTAATAAATTATCGAGAGCGTTATCGGTATGGGCATAGTCAACGATAACCTTGAAGCCAAGGTTATTAGCTACCGGCTCAAATCTCCCCGGGACTAATTTCAGAGAATTAATCCCCTCAGCGATGGCTTGGGGAGGAACCGAGAAAACCAGAGCGGCAGAAATAGCTGCCAGCAAATTGTAGAGATTGTGTCTCCCAATGAGATTTGAACTTATATTTAATTTCCCGCCTGGGTAGGAGATTACCGCCGTCATGTGGCTTTCTTTTATGGAAAAACTTTCGGCCCGGACAAGAGCTTCTGGTTTAAATCCAAAGGTAATGGTTTTCATAGGCAGTTCGGTGATGAGCTTTTCTCCATAGGGATCGTCGATGTTAACGATGGAAGCCTGCCTTTTATGGTTGAGAAAGAAAAGTTTTTTCTTGGCTTCGAAATAGTTTTCCATATTCTGATGGTAATCAAGATGCTCGCCGCTGAGGTTGGTAAAGATAGCTACGTCAAAACCAATGCCCAGGACTCTTTTAAGTTCCAGAGAATGAGAAGAGACTTCCAGTAAGCAGTGGGTTACTCCATCTTCCACCATCTGGCTTAAAATTTTCTGGATGTCCGGAGCCTCGGGAGTTGTTCTGCCGGCGGTTATTTTTTTATTAGCCCAGCGGTATTCAACTGTTCCAAGAACTCCCGGAATAAGACCGGCTTCCTTGAAGATTTGTTCTAAAATATAAGTAACAGTGGTTTTACCTTTAGTGCCGGTTATCCCCACTGTTTTGAGCTTCAGGGAAGGGTAATTATAAAAAGTGGCCGCCATTAGAGCGAGAGCTTCTCTAACCTCGGGCACTTGAACCCAGGTAGTTTTTGGGCCGGACGGCCTTGGCCTTTCTGAAACAATGGCCACCGCCCCCTTTTCCAGGGCTTCTGGGATAAAATCGTGCCCGTCGGCTTTTTGTCCTTTTATGGCCACAAAAATCTGGCCTGGCTCGACTTGTCGGGAAGAATAAGCCAGGCCCTTTATTTCCAGGTCATCTGAACCGGTCAGGCTTACTATCTTAACGTCTTTCAAAACTTCTTTAAGTTTCATCTCAATCTGTAACTCCCGAACTTTTCTGATTTTTATTAGCGATTACCATTTTTTCTAACAATTTGTTCGGCTCCTGATGGAGATAGAGAAGCACTTTTCGGGCAATTTCTCTGAATACTGGCGCTGCCACCTGTCCCCCATATTGAAGCGGGCCCTTGGGTTCATCTATAACCACTATCATGGAAATAGCTGGATTCTCTGCCGGGACAAAACCAACAAATGAAGCAATATGTTTGGAGAAAGAATAGGATTTTAAATTAGGATCGAATTTCTGGGCGGTGCCTGTTTTCCCAGCAATTTCGTAGCCATCGATTCCAGCTTCCTGGCCGGTACCTTTTTCCACTACTCTTTTGAGAACCAGGTTTACCACTTCGGAAGCAGTCTGGGGCGAAATAATTCTGGGATAATCACTCGAAATTTTGAGGTCAGCTTCAATTATCGGAAAGGCTGGTTTTGGCCTTTCTATCGTCAGGTGGGGCTTGATCAGGTAACCTCCAGTAGCATAAACGTTCATTGTCCTTAGAATTTGAAGCGGGGTAGCCGTAATTTCGTATCCAATGGCCACTCGCAAAGAGGACCGGCGCCATTTTTCCAGCGGATGAACGACTCCGGATTCTTCGCCGGGAAGATCAATTCCTGTTTTTTCTCCGAATTTGAAAGTTTTGAACATGCGATAGAGATTTTCTTCGCCGATAATCTCAGCAATTTTTATCGACCCGACATTGGAAGAATGAATAAAAACTTCTGGAAAACTAAGGATGCCCATCCGGACATGATCTCGGACAGTTGTTCCCCCGATGACAATAGCTCCCTGGCGGCAATCATAGTAGCTATCTAAACTGATATTAGCCAATTCTCGAGCGGCCGCCATCGTCACCAATTTGGCCGTCGAGCCTGGCTCATATGTATGCTGGATAGCCCGGTTAAACATAAGATTTTCAGGCAGCGGAATATCATTGGGGTCGTAGGCCGGATAATTAGCCAGGGCCAGAATCTCACCGGTTTGAGGAATAGAAATGATTACCGTTCCCCAGTCGGCATTAAATTTATCGACCGCCTGCTGCAATTCTTTCTCAGCGATGTATTGAATGGTAGAATCAATAGTCAAGTAAATGTCTTTCCCAGGTTTCGTTTCTTTGATGGTTTCTATGAAATATTCTTTCCGCCGGGCGTCTTTCATAATTAACTGCTGGCCTTCTTCTCCCCGGAGGGCTGAATCATAAAAATATTCCACGCCAGCCAGGCCACAATCGTCAATATTCACCCCACCTAGAATATGGGCCGCCAGAGAACCTTGAGGATAAAAGCGCCTGTTTTCTTCCAGAAGGTATATCCCCGTTAATTTTAAACTCTTAATTTTTTCAGCTATTTCCAGCGGAATTTTTCTTTTTATCCAGACAAATCTTTTCTTTTTCTCTACGGAATTAATAATTTTTTTTAGGTCCGATTCATTAAGCTGAAGGAGGCTTTGAAGCCGGTAGATAGTCTGGATCTGTTTTTCCAGAGATTCTTCTTTAACCGGAGAGAAAAAGACTGAAGCCGCCGGCAGACTGCGGGCTAAGATTTTTCCCTGACGATCATAAATTGTACCTCGGGTGGGTAAGACCTTGATTAAATCCTGGCTCTGTTCGACAACTTCGGCTTTCAACTTAGGATGCTGGCGGACCTGTAAATCGAGAAGTCGACCAATGATTATAAGAAACCAGAATAAAATAGTGATAGCCACCAGCTTATTTTTTTTTCGGGGCTGGCCGCCAATCGTTGGTTCTTTATGGCCAAAGGTCTTCATTTGCTTATCTGGTCCTCAAAAATAATCTGCTCAGGCTTAGGGTCCTGAAGATCCAGGCCTTCCCTGGCTATCCGTTCGACTCTTTTTAATGAGAGAAGGGCTTCCTTTCTGGCTTCTAAACTTTTAATTTCCTCCTTTAGCTGCTCTACCTTAACTTCCAGCTCGTGGATCTTATAACCAAGACGAATTGATTCACTCTGATACCAGATATAAAAGGTCAGATTGCCGAAAAAGAGAAAAACTATTCCGGCGAATATCAGTATCTGCTTCCAGTTATATTTCTTCCGGACCATTTCTATATCCTTTCCACAGCTCTCAGCTTGGCGGAGTGGCTGCGAGAATTAGCTGCCATTTCTTCTGGAGAAGGGGTGATTGGCTTTCTGGTCAGAATCTCGACCACTGGCTTCTG
>PNJE01000150.1 GCA_002877915.1 Candidatus Aminicenantota bacterium | reverse complement strand
CCGCCCCTCGGATATATTTGTTCCCTCCAGGAAAACCTGCCCTGGATAAACTGTGGCCGTATCGAGGGTTGGAATATTAGGAGAAGGCATCACCCACGGAAGCCCGGTCTGATCAAACCACATATCCCTCTTCCAGCCTTCGGCCGGGATAACGGTTAACTTGGCTTTTTTCTTTTGAAAGCGGTCGTTGAACAGCCTGGCCAGCTCTCCCAGGGTCATCCCATGACGCAGGGGAATCGGATAGACCCCGACAAAAGAACTGTATTCCGGATATTGGAGAATTGGCCCTTCCATAATAATTCCATTTATCGGGTTAGGCCGGTCAAGAACAATAAATTCTATTCCTGTCTCAGCACAGGCTTCCATGGCATAAGCCATGGTAGCTAAGTAAGTATAGACCCGGATTCCGACATCCTGAATATCAAAAATCAGAACGTCCACCTCCTTGATCATGTTTTTTTCGGGAATTTTACCCTCATATTGAGTATCAAAAGACCTCATATATTCATCTATATTCTTGAGCATGCCAGCTTCTGGGCGAAAAGATTGACCATAAAGGCTGAAAACAGGGAGCTGAAATTTGTCGTCAAAATAAAAGGGTACATACTCCCCGGCCTGAGCATTTCCCCTGACCCCATGTTCTGGACCATAAAGAGCGACCAAGTTAATCTTAGGATTTTTTTTGAAAAGCCAGGCCGTCGAATTAAATTGGCGGTCGACGCCTGAGGGATTGGTTATAAGCCCGACTTTTTTCCCTGATACCAGGTCCAGATGTTTTTCCAAAAATACTTCCACCCCAGGTCTGACTTTCGAAATTTGAGCTGGCTCTTTTTCAAAAGTAGTTTTATTATGGCAGGAAATCGAGATAAAAATTATCATAATCATTAGAAAGTAACTGATAAAATTAAAAACTAAATTTTTTAATTTCATATTTTTTCTCCCACAACAGCTTAAACCTTTTTTCTATTTCAACCAACCATCGAAAAATCAGTTGGTCGTTTTTATTATAAATTATTTTAAGGCTTGAACTAAATATTATTATCTCTAATTTTATGGTTCTTATTCTCGGCCAGCTCAAGGAAAGAATTTCTAAATACCTGCTACCAGCCCGCTCAAGACATCTATATTCAAGAAAAATAAATAAGTGGAATGGCCTCCTTTCGACTTCTTGATATTGCCAGCCGCTAATAATAAAATCATAAAAAAAGAAGAAAAAGCTATCGCTAACTGAGAAAAAACGAGGTAATTAAATGAGAAAAAATAAACTGACTATTGGAAAGGCCAGAATTTTCTGGTTTTCCCTTTCAATTATCCTCTTAATATATTTGCCTTCGTGCCGCCATCAATCGAACCATTTTATCAGCTCTCCAGCCTACCGAGAACTGGTTCATAAGCAATACCTTAAAAGAATGGAAATAGCCAAAGGTCGACATAAAAAGCTTTTTGAAATAATGAACCAACCCTTACCAGTAGAAGAAAAGGAAGCCCTGGAATTTCTTTATGCCTTCATGCCCCTGAGTGATTTGTCCAACCTCGATGGCCAGTTTTTCTTAGATCAAGTCAAAGTGGCTTTCGAAGCCCGCAATTTCTTCTCATGGGGAAAAAATATTCCAGAAGAGATTTTCCGGCATTTTGTCCTTCCCTACCGGGTGAATAATGAAAATCCGGATAATGCTCGCTCAGTATTTTTTGAGGAACTGAAAGAGCAACTAAAAAATCTTAATATGTATCAGGCAGCTCTCGAAGTTAACCACTGGTGTCACGAAAAAGTTACTTATCGTTCGACAGATGAAAGAACCTCTGCTCCCCTGGCCACCGTTAAGACAGCCTTTGGCCGTTGTGGGGAAGAATCAACCTTTACCGTCGCTGCCCTGAGGGCGGTAAGCATTCCCTCCCGCCAGGTTTATACTCCGCGCTGGGCTCACACCGACGATAACCATGCCTGGGTCGAAGTCTGGGTTGATGGGCGCTGGTATTATTTAGGAGCTTGCGAACCCGAACCGGAATTGAATATGGCCTGGTTTACCGGCCCGGCCAAGAGGGCTATGATGATTCACACCACCGTATTCGGACAGTATAATGGGCCAGAAGAAGTTTTGCTCAAAACTGACCTTTATACCAAAATCAATTTGCTCCCAAATTATGCTCCTACCTCCAGGCTGACGGTAACCGTAAAGGATAAAGAAGGAAAGCCTGTTCCTGGAGCCTCAGTCGATTTCTGCATCTACAATTATGCTGAATTTTATCCGGCGGTCACTCAGCTTACTGATTCCCATGGCCAGGCCTCGGTGCTCACCGGGCGATCTGATCGTCTTGGCCAATAAAGATGGAAAGTTAGCTTTTGATAAAATCAATGTAGCGAGCGACAATAACCTGAACCTAGTTCTCCAAGAACCAGATTTTTCAGAAAAGCAGATTGACTTAGATATAATTCCACCAGTTGCCAGATCAGTAGCGCCAGTTTCCTCGGATAAATTGCAAGAAAATAACCGGAGACTGCAGCAAGAAGATGCTATCCGCCAGGCTTATGAATCCACTTTTATCAACGAGGAAAAGGTTCGGGCATTTGCTCAAGAAAAGGGCCTTCCTCCTGATCTAACCTGGAAATATCTCCAGACAAGTCGGGGTAACTGGAAAGAAATATTAGCCTATCTTTCTTCCCTGAAGCCAGAAGAAATTGAATATGGATTTGGACTTTTAAGCACCCTGACTGAAAAAGACCTCAGAGATACTCCAGCCGAAATTCTTCTGGCTCACCTCCACCAGGCTCAGCCGAAGCCGAAAAACATCGGGGACGATATTTATATTCGCTATATACTTTCGCCTCGAATCGGTCGGGAATTAATAACCTCATGGCGAGGATTTATCCAGCAAAAGTTTTCTGAAAATGAAAAAGAATCTTTTCGAAAAGACCCATCCTCTATAGCTCAATGGATAAAAAGAAATATCATTGAGGATGATAACGAAAATTATTACCATGTTCCTCTTTTTCCTCAGGGTGCCCTAGAGCTCGGGCGGGCCGACAATTATTCAATTAAAATCCTTCTGGTAGCCATTGCCAGGAGCCTCGGAATTCCTGCCAGAATTGATCAAGCCAATGACCGTCCTTGCTACTATAAAGATGGGAGATGGGTGGAACTATTTCTGGAAAAAGAGGAGCCTGCTCCCCCAACCAAAAATAAATCAACCCTTCGGCTTTTCTATCAACCTATTGAGGGAGTGTCCAAACCTATTTATTACACCCATTTTACTTTGGCCAGGTTGGAAAATGGACAATTTAAGACTCTCGACTATGAAAATGATCCAGTATTAAATTCATTCCCCTGTCAGCTTCAAGTAGATCCTGGTTATTATCTATTGATAACCGGTAATCGGCAGAGTGATGGGAGTGTTCTGGCCCGGCTTAAATTTTTCAACCTTTCCCCGAAGACAGTTAAAGATATTCATTTTTCCCTCAGAAATGAATTTAAAAAACCTGAGGTCTTAGGAAAATTTTTATCCTCGGCTAAAGTAACTGATTTAAATACAGGCCGCCAATTGAATCTGGCTAACTTGCTGAAAGATAAAAGCTTTATTTTGCTATTAATAGACCCAGATAAAGAACCAACCAAGCACCTGATGGAGGAAATTCAAGCGGCTAAGGAGCCCCTGTCCAATTGGAAAGGAATTATTCTGACGATAATAGCTAAGGATAAGATGCCCACTAATTTCCGGCTGGAAATTTATCCCAATTTACCCTCCATCGCTAAAATATTATATGACCAAAATAGTCAGGTAATAAGGGATATAGATCAAGTTTTCAAGACGAAAACAGTTAATTTGCCGATCACTTTAGCTGGAAATGAGCAGGGCGAAATAATTTTTTATTCAGAAGGCTATAAAATTGGCCTCAGCGAACAACTGGTAAAATATCTGCCCTATTTAAAATAAAATTATTGATATAATTTATTGACTAATATCCCGGGATAAAAAATGCCAGAAAAATCTGACCCGGCTATCAAAGAGCTAACTGAATATTTAAAAACTAAATTAAAAGAAGCCCGCCCAGGGCTAAAATCACAGTTAAAATTAAGTCCCCATCCCCCAGCTTCAATTTTAACTATAGAAGAAATTGGCGAACGCTGTCTAAAAGCAGCCATTTTGCTTCTTTTTTATCCCAAAGGCAATGATCTCTTCTTGGTCCTTATAAGACGAAGCGCTACTGTCCGCCATCACCAAAATCAAATTTCTTTTCCCGGTGGCCAGATAGAAAAAGGCGAAAGTTATGAAGCCGCGGCTATAAGAGAAGCCCGAGAAGAACTGGGGGTCGAAATAGACAACCAGGAAGTTGTCGGTCAGCTGACTCCTCTCTATGTTCAGGCCAGCAACTATTGTATCTTTCCGGTAGTAGCCGTAACTCCGAAAACACCGAATTTTAAGCCAGGAGCCGAGGAAGTGGCGGAAATAATTGAGGTTCCCTTAAAACATCTTTTAGATCCAAGAAATTTAGCCTTTGAAATCCGGTCAATAAGGGGTCAATCGGCTCTGGTTCCCTATTTTGCTTATAACCAACATCAAATCTGGGGAGCCACGGCAATGATTTTGTCAGAATTGCTCGATATATTAAGAAAAAAATGAAAAACAACACTTATTCCAGCGACTGTCAGCATGAATACCAGATGAAAAATTCTATTGAGATAAGATATAAAATCGCTTGGGAGAATATAATTTAAGGAGGCAAAATTTCGAGTCCAGATTTAAATCCTGATTTAAATTATCAGAAAAAGCCACAGCAACCATAGATTAATTATTCTTGGTTATAATATTTTTTTTTAAGGAGGAGATAATGCCCTTGATAGAAATTCATTTATTGGAAGGAAGAACTAAAGAACAAAAAAAAGCTCTGCTCGAAGCTGTTACCCGGGCAGTTCATGAATCCATCGGTGCACCTTTAGAAAGCATCAGAGTCTGGATCCAGGAATTCCCCCAGGACGAATATATGATGGCTGGAGTGTTAGCTTCGGGAAAAAATAAGAAAAACAAATAAACAATTAGCGCGCTTTTTAAAAAATTCAATGAAAATAAAAAATTAAACCAAGACTTGAGTCTTTTTAAATTTCGCCTAAAGCCACGATAAAATAAGTAAAAAGTTAGGAAAGATTAAGAAGATTTAGAAGTGGCTTCTTTTACCTTTCGATCTTTTCCTTGACTTGATTTTATCTTTTTATCCCCGGAAAATCTTTGGTTCCTCTTAACTAAGCTTTTTTCCCCGTTTATATGATTGCTACTTAGTTGATCCTGATAATACTTTTTAAATAAAAAAGGAGAGAGCCTTCTGGCCCTCTCCTTTTTCTCAAATGATATTTCTGGCTAAAAGCCTGTCAACATTATCTGGTCTAATAATTCAAATAAAGCGTCAGGGCAAAAGTGCGAGGGGGAGCATAGGAAGTCGGCATCATGTAGGTTGGCTGGTCGCCCCGAACATCAATTCTTAAAACTGTTTGGGTGTTAAAAACATTCATCATCCTGGCTTCGACCATCGCCCTGAATCTGCTCTTAATCGGAATTTCATAGGTAACCTGTAAATCGCAGTTAACCCAGGTTTTCAGACGATGAGAACCAGCCGGCTCAAGATAGCGGTAGTAATTGCCGTAATAATCGAGACCTCGCTTTTCCCATGGGGCTCCGCTCTGGACCCGTAAATAGCTACCTAAGGTGAACCTTCTGGCAAATTCCCAGGTGCCAAACATCTTCAACACATGAGTGCGGTCGCCTAACAAGATTCCATTCCGGTTAGGATCACTTAGATAAAGTCCAGGAGCATCTTCAATATAGGAAGACGCATAAAATAGGGCTGTACCTGGAGCATAATCCAGATCCCAGTTTCCGCTCAGTCGGCTCAGAGTATAAGACAGGTTAAAGGACCAGCGTTCGGCATATTGCCTTTTTAATTCAAAAGTTAAAGCCTTGTATATTCTTTTAGCTTTTCCAGTATTGAAGTCCACAAAGCCAGCCTGAGGAATCAAAGCTTGCAAATTGGCCGGAAGATTTTGCCAGGAAATAAGCTGACCATCAAGATTCCCATAAACGTAACTCGAAGGGTTGGTATCTCGATAACGGGTGGGGAAATCTTCAATGACATGCTTGACATAGCGATAATCACCCCAAATTTCAACGGTCCACTTGGGATTGAGCGGCCGGCTGTAGCCCGCCACAATTTCATCAGTATAAGTAGGTTTTATATCCGGAAGAATGATTTTTCCAGTTTCATTACCCTGAATTATTGTTGCCAGGATTGTACCATCAGCTCGAGAAATATAAGCATCTGTTCGGTAAATACGAACAGGAGCAGCTGCCCGGGCAATTGATCTGTTATCCATATTGTTATACCGACCAAAACTGGCAAAAATCTTATCGCCCACTTTCAAACTGGGAGTAAAGGTAATCCCCAACCTTGGCTGAATCTCCTTGTTAAAGTTGAAAGTCAGGAACCGATATTCTTGAGTTGTCTTGCTGATAAATTCATCCCGGTTGGCCAGTACTCCGAGGGTTAAGGTCAGGCGCTCGCCAATGGTGATATTGTCCTGGACAAAAATTCCATAAGTCCGGCCACGAGATTTCTGAGGATCCTGCTTGGAATAATAGCGAGCCCTAAAAACCGGTTGGCCGCTGTAAGTGGTGGTAATTATACTGCCCCAGCCGTTGGTTAGCCTATCCAAGTATTCACCGCCGTCATCATAACTGAAACCAGCTTTAATTACATGAGAATGGCCGGTAAAATCCAGATATTTAGTCAGAACGAGTTTGGCCTCATCGCGGAAAAAGTTCTGAGTATTAAATTCAGAAGCTGCTCCCACATATTGGCCGGATGTAGTGGCTCCACCACCAATATAACCGGCCGCTGTCCGGAAATATCCCATGGTCCAAGGATGCTGATAATCAAACGGCGTGGGCAAATAGCCTATCTGGGTAATTGGAACACTTTTATAATTTTCGTTCACATGATCGTACTTGGCTTCTAAAAGGGTAGATTGAGTAATAGTCCAGACCCAGGAGGCATAGAAAATCCTCGAGAGACCATTACCATTTACCGCCACTGTTGGATAGTCGTTCACTCCAATGCCAGCATTTTTATCAGTATATTTATTGTTTCGAAAGCTAATTGAGATTAGGTGGGCTTTCCAGGGGTTGGCGGTCAACTTGACAAAAAACTCATTGGAGGTACTTTTGGCATCAGGCACCGGCCCTAAATTATTTATTCGGCCGGTGGTCCGGGAATAGGGCAAATTAGCCGAAACATACCACCATAGCCTGTCTCTAATTATTGGTCCTCCCAGGCCAATAGAAGGAACATAATTATCATATTTGGTAACCAGATTTGGATCGTGGCTTTTCCAGGTAAAACCTGAAGGAGCAAAAACAAATCTGAAAGTTCCGGTTACCTCATTAGAACCCGACCTGGTAATGGCATTGGTGACCATCCCGGCAGCCCGACCAAATTCCGCACTGATCCCGCCGCGTTTTATATTCACCTCTTGAATATCCATATCAGAAAAGTTAGCCCCCAGAAAACCATAGAAAGGATTGGTAATGTTGGAGCCATCATAGAGATAAACATTATCCTGTTTATTACCTCCGGCATTAGGGGCAAAATCGCGGTTATCAGCTACCCCGGGAGCTAACTGGAAAAGAGAGGAATAGGAACGTCCTAATGGCAGCTTCTGAACTGTTTCTGAAAGCCAGTTAGAAGAGACCTCGGTTGATTTAATATCAACGGCCGGAGTAGCGGCCACCACGGTTACCTCTTCCCTTATCTTTCCTACTGGCTGCATGACCGCATTAACAAATGTTTCCTTAGCTATACCTACGACCACCTGAGCCGTGTAATCAATCATTTCTGGATGGGTAATTACCAGGGTATATTTCCCTGGAGGTAAAGCTTGAAAGATGAAGCTGCCGTCTTTTCCAGTAACAAATTCTCTTCCCAACGGCAGAGCCGGCCCGGAAATTACGACCGTAGCATTTTCCAGAGCCTTCCCTTCAGTGCTTTTCACCAGGCCTCTGACCGACCCTCTTTCCTGGGCCATAATAGGTCCGGCAATAACTGAGATTAATAAAAGCGTTAGAATTATTTTGAGATACTTAGGCATTTAGCCCTCCTTTCCTTTAAAATTTTTCCATTTCCAAAGATAAAATTATATTTTTTATATTGAATTCAAGTCAAATATTTTTATTTTAGGTATAGGCCTGATATCCAGAACCTCACGGTGGTATCTTAAATTCCTACCGCTCTTTTATTTGGTATAGCCAAGTCTCCAGTTTTAACCTAAAAAACCAAATCTGATCTTTTAATTAAAAGCTACCTATAAACTCTTATAACCTTTCAAATAGACCAAAAACCTTAACCGCTCGAAATTTATCTGTCTTAGAAAGATGGACAACAATTAAAAAAGATACTTAATAAATACTTTCAGCTGGCCAATAGAATTTACAATATTATTTAACCTCCCTTATATTCCCAAGATAAGTTCTCAGCATGGGGCAGTCTTATCCTCGAATGAAAAATAAAAAAAAAGAGCCTGCCCCCATAAAAGAGGGCAAGCTCTTAATCAACCTACTTTTCGGCTCAAAAAGAAAATCTAAAGCCGAGTCGGGCTGACCAGGTATTAAATCTGGTCGCCCACCAACCAAAGGCCGGATGAGGATCTCCTTCAGTTTGGACCCAGGTCTTATAATTCTGAGCTAAGCTGTGATCCAGGATTTGTGAATCGTCAACCCAGATTGCTGTCCGGTTGAGATCGGTAATCTCGCTCTGAGCAGTTTTGGTGTTGGTAAAGTTGTTAATCTGGAGGTTGATGGCGGCAGTATATTTTTCAGCCAGTTTCAAATTATATTCAAGAAAAATATCGGCCCAGAAGGTAAAAGGCAGGCGGCCGAGGTCGGCTCTGTTTTCAGGATAAATATATCTGTTATTCATATCAAGCCTGGTGGTCAAAGGTAAGCCGCTCCGACCATAGGCCGTAATACCAACGGTGAGGCCAAAGGGAAAAGCATAAGATCCGTAGGCTTTAATATAATGAGTTCTATCCTGAGGCAGTGGTCCTCTTAAGACATTTCCATAAACATCGTACATCATGAACCAATCATCATAATAAAGCTCAACATTGGGGGCATTCCGCCCGCCTTCATCGGCACTGCTCAAACCAGAATAATTTCCAGCCACCCGGCTCAAGGTGTAATTTATCCCGCCCTGCCAGTTGTTACTGAATCTTTTCTCCAGAGAGATATTCATGGCGTAATATTCTCTCTTGGCCTTTGGACAGGGCCAATATTCATCGGCAAACTTTCCGCCCTGAGAAACCGGCCGAGAGTAACCAAATCCCGGGTTGGTAATATAAAAGATTTCTTCCAGAGTATTTTCACCAGTCTGAGGGTCAGTAACCCATTGCAGCGTACCAACATCTTCGATCGTTCGAATTAAATGTTTCTGGATGAGCCGGACCGATAAGGAGACGTTTTCCATTAACTTTTTTTCTACTCCGAAGGAAATTTCCCTTTGAGCCACTGGCTTCAAACTGGGATCGACCCGGTCAAAAGATGGTGGGAGAAAATCGAGCGTTCCAGCATAGGTATTTCCATTTTCCTGGCTGGCTCGATCATCAATCAAGCCGCTGGCAGCAATTTTAGTCCAATCAGGATCTTTAAGGGCATAATAATCTCTCTTATGCTTCCAGCCGCCAAAAGCAAAAGTCAGTTCTGCCATATACAGTTTCATCACATCGTAATAGATACCGAAGCTTCCGAAGACCTTTAAACTGGAATCGCCAAAAACATCATAAACTACACCGATTCTTGGAGCTAACTTCTGCCCAAAATTAAATTTTATTGGCTTCTGATACTTGGGATCGGACCATTCGGGGTCGTTAGTCATTGAAGGCACATATTCACTTTCGGTTCTCAGTCCATAGTTAATGGTCAATCGGTTTTTGATGGTCCAGGAATCTTGAAGGTAAAAAGCCCAGTTATTGCTATTAATATTCCAGTAACCTCCATAAACGGAAGTCCAGCTGCTGCGAATGTAATAGTAACCATAAGGGCCATAATAGGGGCTGGTCGGATCAGCCCCGACTCCAACTGGATAACCGAGACCACGATAGGTTCTCCCCCAATAGATTGTTACCCGGGGATGTGGGGCAATATCGGCTACATTTTCATGCAATCTGATAAATTGAATTCCCCCTTTAATCGCATGTTCACCCATCCAGTTTAAATAATAAGTAACATCCAGGTTGCTGGAGACTTTCTCATAAATTCTTCTCTCCGTTTCAAAGTAATTGGGACAGGAATCCCACCCGGCATAACGGAGAAGCTCAGGGTGCTGCTGATAAAACGGGTCGTTAGCATAAATATTATTGGAATAGACAAACCAGTAGGTAGAACTATCTGGCGGCTTAATCTGTTGATTATTCTCGTTCTGCCGATGCCAGCCCGCTCTCAAGCTTATTAACAGGTTATTGCTGGCTGAATAATCAGCGGTAAAGGTTGAGGTCCAATTGGGATAATCATATCCTTCCTTAGTCCATTGGTAACTGGGGTCATCTGTTCCGCTGATGTCTGGAATGGCTCCCCGGTATTTGTAAAAATTATTAACAAAACTGGCTGATAATCTAAGGCCTGAGAGAGGTGCGGCAGTTAATTTTATTGAGCCATTATAATAAGTATTTCTATTGGCAAACTGATAAAAAGGTCCACTGCGAGCATTAAAATCCCTGGAAGCAATTGTCTGAGAATAAATCGGGTCAAGCGAAGTGAAAAACCACAAACGATCTTTTATAATATAACCACACAGGCTAAAAACCCCTTCTACCCGGTAATAGGGATCTCGGCTCTTCCCTCCGTTGAAATACAAATCATCGTCATTTACATATTCAAAAAGATTATCGTTATAAGGGTTCTGCCTGAGATAATCACGGGATTTGCCCAGCATATAACTTCTATTATTCTCGTAAAAGCCCATTATATCGCCGTGGAAACTATTGCCACCCGAACGAGTAATAACATTAACCACTCCACCCATCGAACCGCCGAATTCAGCGTTATAACCGGAAGCGGTGACTTTGACTTCATCCAGCAACTCCAGGACTACATTTTGAGCCCTGGTCCCGACGTGCAGGTCAGTAATATCTGCTCCGTCGATATACCACATATTTTCCGAGCCAGTGGCTTCATCCATCGAGAAGCCGCCGGTAATGCTTTCATTCTGCACTCCGGGCATGGTGTTAATTAAAGAATCAAACGTTCGGCCACGCGGCAGTGATAGGAAGGTTTCTTTGGTCATCACCTGCCCTTTGACCGTGCTTTTGACATCGATAAGCGGACTCTGGCCGACTACGGTAACTTCTTCTTCAACCGCCGCCGGCTCCATAGTCACATTCAGAACCAAAGTTTGAGAAAGTTCAAGATAGATATTTTTTCTTATAAGTTTTTTAAATCCGGACAAGGTAAAAGTGATTTCATAGTTGCCGGAGGGGAGGGCCATCAATCGGAATGTTCCCGTAGCATCGGTTACCGTAGCCGCTTTGCCCACCAGCTTAGATCCGGTGGCCTCAACCGCCACTCCAGGCAGAGCATTACCCTGATCATCGACTACCCGGCCAGTTATCTGGCCTTCGGGCATAATCTGAGAAAGAAGAGGAATCCCGGATAAAAGAAAAATAATCAAAATAAATTTGGCAGCCATTGATCTGGTTTTTTTCATTTTTCACCCCCATAAAAAGAATCCTTTACTCAGAAGGAGAAAAACCTATTTTCTCCCCTTACCCAATAAATAATTCTTTTTAGTTTACTTTCCGGTCATTCACCCTCCTATCTCATTAATTTTAAAGCTGAATTTTTTCCTTCAATATCATTGTCCAAAAAATTCAACTACCAACACCCAGCCAAAAAAAACGCCCTATCCATCCAAAAACCAACATCGTTTGTTTCATCCAATTAAATGGCCGTCAATAAAATTTTCCAAATATCCATCAGAAGAAAGGCAGTAAAGTATTACGGGAAGCAGGGCCTTTACTTCCGCTCCGAAAAATTAAATAAGTTTCAGTTATAGAATCGTCGATTTTTTGATATTTCCTGCCAAGCGATTTTTGCTTTCAGTTTAAAGTGAAAAATCCTTCTACTTGAAGGCGATAAATTCATAACATAGAATAAAAAGAAAATTTATAATTTGGAGCCCGAGAATGGAAAATTATGCCTATAAAAAACCTCACCTCAACCAAAAAGAGGTCCGCTCCTTCTTGAAAGAAAGATACGGCTTAAATAACCAACAAATAAAATCTATCGCCGGTGACCGTTCGCAGAATTTCCTGGTCGAGACCGATCGTAAAGAAAAGTACGTGATTAAGATATCTTCTGCCTTTGATCACCTGGAAGAACTCGATTTTGAAAATCAGGTGATGATTCTCCTGGGAAAGGAGTTTCCAGAATATATCTTCCCTTCCCCTGAGCCTGATGCCGAGGGCCAATTAATTTCCATCTACCAAAAAGGAAAAAATGAGTCATACCGAGTGAGGCTTTTTGCCTATCTTCCTGGAACCTATCTGGCTGAGCTAAAACAAATTCCACCGAGATTATGGAGAGAAGCTGGCGACCTGCTGGCCAAAATAGACGTTGGGCTTAAAAATTTCTACCATCCCGGCCAGAAAAGATTATTACCTTGGGATATCAAGAATGTTCTGTGGGCAAAAGATAGATTAATTTTTGTCCGAGACCCCAGGCTAAAACGCCAGCTGGATTATTGCCTCCTCCAGTACGAAATGAGGGTGCTACCTATTTCCCACCGGCTGAGAACCCAGGTAATTTACGGAGACACTAACGAACATAATTTGCTTTTAACCAGCCCTCAGCCTGAAAAAGCCAGGATTAAAGGCCTTCTTGATTTTGGCGACATGACTGAATCCTTCCTGGTCAACGAATTGGCCATCGCCCTGACCTATGCCTTAATGATTCAACCCGCTGAAAACGTGGCTAAGGAAATTCTTTCCGCTTACCACCAAAAAAATCCGCTTCGGCCAGAAGAGCTGGATATACTTTTCTACCTCTTGCTGGCCCGGATAACCATCAGCCTGACAATGTCCGCCTGGCGAAGAAAAGTTGAGCCCGATAATACCTACATGACCATCTCTGAAAACCCGGGCCGCCGGCTGCTTGACTTTCTACTTAGTGAAAATCCGGAAAAATGGAGAAAATTATTTTATGAGGCCTGCAGACTCAAGATGAAAAATAATTACCTTTCTGCCGATAGCCTCCTGTCCACCCGGAAAGCTCATATTAGCGACGCCTTGAGCCTTACTTACGAAAAACCACTTCACCTGGTTCAAGGTTGTGGATCGTATCTTTTTGAGGCTGATGGCCGGAGCTACCTCGACTGCGTAAACAACGTGAGCCATCTCGGTCAGGCTCATCCAGGCGTGGCCGCAGCCGTCAGCCGGCAAATGACTCTTCTCAACACCAATACTCGCTACCTTTACGACCAGCTGGCTCTTTACGTTGAGAAACTCCTTTCTCATTTCCCCAAAAAGTTCAAGTATCTTTTCCTGGTTAATTCGGGAAGCGAAGCTAATGACCTGGCCCTGCGCTTAGCCAGGAATTACACAGGTGGGACCGAATTACTGGTTTTAGATGAGGCTTACCACGGGAACCTTACTTCTTTGGTTGAAATAAGCCCTTATAAATTTGATGGTCCTGGCGGAAAAGGCGCTCCAGCTTATATCCACAAAATACCAACTCCTGACCCCTATCGGGGAAAATACCAAGGGCGCGCACTAAGCACTTCCCGAAAATATACCCAAGAGGTAATCGAAACAACTAAGCGCCTCCAGGCCGAGAACAAGAAGATAGTTGGCATAATAGCTGAATCGATGATGGGCTGCGCCGGGCAGGTAATTTTCCCACCAGAGTTCTTGAAATTGGCTTTTTCTGCGATCAAAGCAGCCGGTGGGGTCTGTATAGCTGATGAAGTCCAGGTGGGCTTCGGCCGACCGGGGAAGTTTTTCTGGGGCTTTGAATCCCAGGGCGCTGAACCCGATATTGTCACATTGGGTAAGCCCATTGGCAATGGCTACCCTATCGGGGCAGTGGTCACCACTGAAGAAATTGCCAGAGCTTTTGAAACCGGCATGGAGTACTTTAATACTTTTGGTGGCAACCCGGTTAGCTGTGCCGCCGGGTTAGCAGTGCTGCAAGCCATCGAGGAGGAAGGCCTGCAGGAAAATGCCCGGGTAGTTGGAGGTTATTTTCTAACAGAGCTCAAGAAACTCGAGAAAAAACACTCCCTGATTGGCGATGTTCGTGGGCTTGGTCTGTTTATTGGAGTGGAGCTGGTAAAAGACAGAAAAACCAAGGAGCCAGCTACGGCCGAAGCCAAAGAAATCATTGAGAAAATGAAGAACAATGGCATCCTTCTCAGTACCGACGGCCCATTCCGAAACGTCCTGAAGATAAAACCACCGATAGTTTTTAGCCAGGATAATGTTGATCAAGTAATAGAAGCCTTAGATGCAGTGCTGAGGGCTTATGATTGAAAAATGAACTTTGAATGCTTTGAATATTGCGGTTAATTTAATAGTTACAGCAGTATTATAGGATAGTTAGTTTTATCCTGCGAAAAATGTCGAGCGTTTCCGATGGCCAAATGGCGAAAGAATCTGGTCCTGCCCTTTTATAAGAAAGTAAGCTTTATCTTCGGAAAACAAACACAACCGGGGAAAATTGTGCCTTATTAATTCCACCGATAAACCAGAGGTCAACTCTCTCTTCAGGCTGGGAAATCGTTAATCGCGCCACATTAGAGTTAAAGCCTTAAAGATTGGGCCCAAATACAATTTTGATCGGTTTTTCAAACTTAAATGCTTAAGGGAGAGCGAAAATTATTAAAACTGACATAAAAGGATTTAAAAAGAAGAAGTGCCGGAGGAGGGAGTCGAACCCACACCCGAAGTGATTCGGACTGGATTTTGAGTCCAGCGCGTCTGCCTATTCCGCCACTCCGGCCCTGTTTATCCGCTCAATGATAACTAAAGCTGCCTTTTATGAACTTAGCTTAAGCCGATTTGCTCTGCTTCCAAAGCGTCAACCTTTGGTCGACTCGAAAAATGATTTGTCTTTCAATCATTAGAAATTGGAACGATATTTCTACTATTTATTGACAGAATAATTTTAATCATTTACTTAAAAACTAATAAAATTATTAAATTAACAGCCTTTAATTTAGCATAAATTTTAAGAAATTTTCAAGCTTTCTGATAAAAGTACTATTTAATTAACTTCCGAGCGTCAATGAGCTTTATCAAACCGGCGATTTTTTAAAATTTTTGGGTTAAAAAATGCGGATGCTCTTTGTTTCCATATTTGCCAATTGGCCACCGGTCTGCTATAAATTTGGCGTGCCCACAGAAAAAAGAAGAGAAAAAATAATTTCGGTCTTGTCAAAAAGGCAGCCTGACCTCCAGGTTGTTTTGGAAGAGGTATCTATTGCCCACAATGCCAGTGCCGTCGCCCGCACCTGTGAAGCAGTCGGCGTGCTCCACTTGCACATCATTACGCCTGAACCTGAAAAAGTAGTCTTTAACGAAGCTATTACTACCCGGGCAGAAAAATGGCTTGAGATTCATTTTCACCCCAATACCAGCGAATGTCTGAGTTCTCTTAAAGCCCAGGGCTATAAAATTGCCGTAACTACCCTATCCGGCCAACCCATTCCCTACGACGAAATTGATTACTGCCAGCCGATGGCCATTGTTTTTGGTAATGAATCAGAGGGAGTTTCTTCAACCGCCCTTCAATACGCTGATTATCAGATAAAAATTCCCATGGTCGGAATGGTCCAGAGTCTCAACCTTTCAGTTTCGGCCGCCATAATTCTTTACGAAGCTTTCCGCCAGCGATTAGACCGGGGTTTATATTCATCATCGAGATTAGCACCTGAACAATTTCAAGAATTATTAACCAGGTGGCTGGGTAATCCCAAACCACGCCGCCCCTTTCACCAGAAAAGATAAATTAACCAAATTTTTTTATTTTGCTTCTCTCCATCCAAAATAAAACCGAATCTCCTGGTCTGATTAAAACACTCCTAAAACCATCTCGATTCGCGATTTAAAGTTAAAATTCAGAAAGAGCCCACCAAGAATAAATTATTTTAATTTTAATGTTTTTATTATCAGGCCAGGTCTAATCGCACTAATCATTTTTTAGATAAGTTTAATAAAAAAATTACTTAAAATATTACCAAAAGTCAGGTCCTTATAAACCTGGTTAGCTATTGATTGTTTTTATCGCCATATATTTCTATTTAATAAAAAAAGGGCGGGATTTTTCACCCGCCCAGAATTGAGAATGGAGCAGGTCCTTTAATATCGAGACTTAGCGCTGGCAAAGTATATCTTTGGGTAACTAATCGTTTCTTTTTGAAAGTCGTCCTTCATTTCCCTCATCTGTTCAGGAAATATTCCCACTCCTGGCCAGCCCATCCTTCTCTCTTCTGCTATTTCTACTTCCACTTTCGTCTTTTTCCTATCCCTTATAATTTCAAGGCTAACTTTCTCCCCTTTTTTCTTATTTTGCAGCAATTCAGTTAGATCATTTAGAGTTTCAATCTTTTTCCCATCGGCCCCAATGATTACGTCTCCAACCTTCAGACCCGCTTTCTCGGCCGGGCTCTTCGGACTGATACTTCTTATCAGCAAGCCGCGGCCATCTTCCACTCCAAAGTACTTGGCCAGTTCCGGATTAAGTTGATCCAGGTAGACCCCGATAAAATTAAAATTTTCTATTCCAAATTCAAACTTCTCTCCTGGTGGGAACAACGGCCATTCAGGAGATATGGGTGTTCTGGACTGACCACGGAAAATCTCCGGAAATCTCATCTCCAGCTCTCTAAAAGCTTCTTCTTCAGGCAGAGATCCAAGCTTAGCTTTCATTTGTTGAGTTTTTCCGTTTCTTTCGATGGTCAGGGTAATTTCCTGTCCAGGTTGGTGTCTCCTGATTTCTGAAATAAACTGGTCTGAATTTTTAATTTCCTGACCATCGATCTTTACAATCCGATCTCCTTCTTTTATTTTAGCTGCCTCGGCCGGACTGTTTTCTTCAACATAGGTAATGAAAACCCGTCCTTCTTGATCTTCGGCAATAGAGACTCCCAGCCAGCCATACTCCACTTTTCCCTTGGTTTTTATTTCTTGGAAAATATTACTTACTACCTCGATCGGAATGGCCATGGCTAACCCCGCCGCCGGAGCTGTCCCCTGCCCTAAAATATAGCCACTCCCGGCCGCGGCTCTATCACGGAATCTGAAAATAATTGGGTTTTCATCTCGATAGACACCCCGAAGTATGGCGACCAATTGCCCTTTTTCATCAAGTACTGGGCCACCACTCATTCCAGGAGTTATCCAGAGATTAAGCCGCAATCTATCTTCAGCTATTGAACTAACTATTCCCTGGGTAACTGAGATGCCTGAACCAGGAGATATCCCCAGAGCACAAATCCAATCTCCCGGTTTTAGATTCTTGGATGAACCTAAAATTACTGCCGGCATTTTTTTGTTTTTTACTTGTAAGAAAGCCAGCCTGGTTTCTGGATCAAAGCCCAGAAAATTGGCTTCCAATCGCTCACCTTTCTGGTCGACCACGGTAAGTTTTTCATCCCGGGGCGAAATTAAGGCTGTGGTAACAATATCCCCCTCTTTATCAATAATTACCCCAGTAGCTACCCGCCGCAACCCATCACTAACTTCAACCCGGACGACAGCTGGGGAAGCCTTTTTGACTATCTCGGCCGTCTGCCCATCAGAAGCAGCTGGAAACAGAGTTTCAGAAAAAGCGGGCAATAATAATAAATTAACCATCAGGGGGATTAGGCCTACCTGATTCCATTTAAACCTATCCATCTCCAACCTCCTTAGTATTTAGCCTGTTGAATTAAGCCATCAGAAACCTGCTCCAGAATAAATATGGTTTGAGGCTCACCACTGGCTCTGGTTATTTCTTTTTTGTAATTGATTGGCTCGACAACGGGTATGATTTTTGCAGGTTGGCCTTTTTCTTCGATTGTCGCCATTTGATATTCTTGTTTCTGGATAACCTGAGTAAAAATTAAGATAATGGCTAAAATTAAAACCATAGCTCCACTTAAACCAAGTTCCAGCTTCTTCAGCCGTCGCCTCCTGGCCTTAGCTCGTCTAAGATTCGAAACTACTATCTGCTCAAAACCAGGTGGAGCCGTCACCCGTCTCAATTCATTTAAATACAGATTTTCATTATTATCATTAATCATCTTCTGACTCCTGCTTTTTTCTTTTTAACTTAATATCCATTTTTTCCCGTTTATCAGGTCGGTTTTTTATTTCTTTACCTTCCTCTAACCATTTTCTTAGATACTCCCGGCCGCGGCTGATTCTGGCCTTGATTGTTCCTACTGGCAGCTTCATCATGCGGGCGATTTCTTCCTGGGAAAATCCTTCCATATCTTTTAGTATTACTGGTATCCGATAGCGGGGATGCAATTTTTTTAAAGCCAGCCTGACATTTCTCATCAAACCCGGGTCATTATGATCAAGAGAATAACTACCGGAAGAATAATCGTTATTTATTTCTTCCAGAGAAATAGTTGCCCGCCGGAAAATTTTTTTCCGCTCAGTTTTGGCCAGATTGGCGGCAATTGAAAATATCCAGGAAGATAAGGGAGCAATGGGTCGATATTTTCTCGCTTTAAAATAAACTCTCAAAAAAGTCTCCTGAGAAAGATCAACGGCCACTTGATAATCTCCTGTAACTTGATATAAAAAATTAACCACTCGGTCCTTATATCTCATCATCAGCTGAGAAAAGGCTTCTTCATCGCCTTTTTTCACTCTCTCGATGAGTTCCTGCTCATCCATTCTCATTTTCTTTAACTACCTTTTATAATAAATAGTTGCACCATTATTTGGCTTCTTTATAATATAGCTAAGCTTGCGTTATGCCAAGCCCTTAAGCTTTCGAGCAAACTAAGTGGTCATCCTTAATTTCTTCGGCTTCCAGGAACTTTTGAGGAAGAATTTTCGTCTATCAAGGTGAACGTGCGTGGAAACAAAAGAAATAATTCAAAATTGCTTAAAAGGAGACCAAGGAGCCTGGAAAATGCTGGTTGATAATTATTCAAAAAAGATATTTAACTTAGCTTATCAATTCGCTGGCAATCAGCAGGAAGCCGAAGACTTGACCCAGGATATTTTTTTAAAACTTTTTAATAGCCTTGATCGATACAACTTTAACCACGACTTCACCGCCTGGCTTTTAACCCTGGCTCGAAATTATCTGATTGACGAATATAGAAAAAGACGCCGCGAAAAATCTCAGAGAACGGAAATAGAAGAAGCTGCCCTCTTGGCAGATGATCAGGACCTCCCTGAAAGCCGCTACCTCGACCAGGAAAAATCAGAATTAATCAGAAAAGCCTTGCAGCTATTATCCCCGGAACTGAGAACTATTATTGTCTTGAGAGAAATCGAAGGCTTCAGTTACGAGGAAATAGCCTCCCGGCTAAAATTACCCCTGGGGACAATAAAGAGCCGAATCAACCGAGCGAGAATACAAATGGCTGAGGCTATAATAAAAAAATCGGAGGGAAATTATGGACTGTAAGGAAGCTCGCCAGCTTTTTTCCGCCTATCTTGAGGCTGAATTAAGCCCAAGAGAGGAAGAAAAACTGAAAAGCCACTTAGCTCAGTGTCAAGTCTGCAGTTCCCTCCTGGCCACAATAGTTGGCCTGGGACAAGAGCTGAGAAACCTGCCTGAAGTTGAGCCTTCCGAAGATTTACTCCATCGCCTTTACCTAATCCCGGAAAAATCGACTGTTCAAAAAGAAAAATTTTCGAGAAAGGGATTTTTCGGCTGGAAATTTTGGCTAAGCCCGGCCTTCCAACCAGTTCTAATAGCAGTAACGGCTTTGATGATGATCATTTCTTTATTTTCTTTCACCCCGGTGGGAAAAAGCTGGCAAAAGACAGCCTGGTTTGAAATTCACCAGGGCTATAGCCTGGCTCAAAAGCTCCTGGTAAAGGCTGGTGTCTGGACTGATAAAATCAAAGGTTATCAAGAGGATTTTATGGCCTCGATCAAATCCAAAAGCCCTTATGATTCTGATTAAATTGAAATAAAAAACGGAGGTTTAAAATGGAAGATAAAATTAAAATTGAAAAGAAGCCATCCAAGTCGCCGGCCTTGGCTGGGATATTATCAGCTATATTTCCCGGAACTGGAGCCCTTTACAATGGCAACTACTTGAAGGGAATTCTTTTAATTATCATCTTCGCCGGGTTAGTTTCTATTCAGGGACGCGGCGGGCAGCCTTTCGTTGGCCTTCTCTTAGCTGGATTTTACTTTTTCCAGATCTTCGAGGCCATAAATGAAGCTAAAAAAATCTCCACCGAAGCGGAGACCAATTCCGAAAACAAGATTACGGTAAAAGCTGAAGTCCAGGTCTCCAGGCCCTCGGGGTCGATTTCCTGGGGAATAATTCTTATTCTTTTGGGTGGCCTGTTCCTGTTAGCTAATTTTGAGGTCATCAGTTATGATTCTTTCATCCGGTTCTGGCCGCTTTTTTTGGTCGGAATCGGCCTGAAGCTCATTATTGATCATTATTCGGGGAAAAAATCTTGAGGAGGAATCTATGTCTAAGAAACACAAAGATAGCTTAATCTGGGGAATAGTCCTGGTTGTCCTTGGGGGATTATTTCTTCTACAAAACGCTGGAATTGATATCTGGGAGATAGTGCTTAAACTTTGGCCCCTTATCTTGATTATTTGGGGAGGTTTTAAGCTTTATTATGGTATCAAGGCCCGAAATGAATCTAAAAATCAGCCAGAGATAATTCCAGAGGACAGGAAAGATGAAAGTTAAGGAAGTTTTCCTTTTATTCCTTATTATCATGTTGGGAGTAGGACTTTATTATGCTCAAAATTTCTGGCTTTCGATTGATGGCTGGCCAGAAACTTTATTTTATCGAGGAAACTCATATTCATTTGAAGAAAATCAGACTCTAGAAGCAGCCCCTCGCCTTGAGATTATTAACCGCCATGGCCAGGTGGAGGTAGAAGGAACTGACCGGGAAAATATCTCTCTCCAGGTGGAAAAGAAGATCTGGCAGAAAGATGAAGAAGCCGCCCGAAAAGTGGCCGAACAGATTAAAATTCTGACTACCCGAGAGGGCGACCAGTTACTTATATCTACCAACCGAGAGGCATTTCGAAAAAAGAATTTTGCTGTTGATTTAAAATTTTATGTTCCGCGAAATCTTATGGTAAAAGTAAGAAATTCTTATGGGACGGTTAAAATAGTCAGGGTCCAACAAGCAGAAGTGGATAATCAACATGGTCAAGTTGATATTTTCGAGATTTCCGGCCCGGTTAAGGTAATCAATTCTTATGAAAATCTGACTCTCACTGACATCGGTGGCCAGAGCCAGGTTGAAACCAAGCATTCTTCTCTGCTGCTAAGCCGCCTTAATGGCCCGGTTTACTTAAACTGCGCTCATGAGGAAGTTGAACTCTTTGATCTGCGTGGTCCTTTGAACCTGGAATCAAGGCATTCGAAGATAAAAGCAGTAAAGCTGTCCGGGCCATCAAAAATTTCGGGAACCTACGAACCAATATCTTTAAGCCAGTCAGGAGAAGCCACGATTAAAGGTCATCATTCTTTAATAGAAATTGACAACCTCCAGGGCAAGTTAGAAATAGAAACCAGTTATGAATCAGTTAAACTAACCCATTTAGAAGGCGACCTTAATATAAAAAGCCAAAGCACAGAGCTTACCTTGGATTCAATTAAATCTCAAAATATCAATATCGAGTCTTCCTATGAGGAGGTTAAAGTCCTAAATTTCCATGGCCAGCTCTCGCTGGTGGCCAACCATGGAGATATTTCCCTGGATCCAGTTGATCTTGATTATCCCATCACCGTTAAGACTGAATATAGCAACTTAAAATTTTATTGGCCAGATGAACAAAAAGCTCGCTTTGAAGCTATTTCTAAGGGTGGGAACATTTACTGGCAATTGCCTTTTCCCCCAGAAGAAAATCAGACTAATGGCTCAGCCATAATGAAGGTTTTTAGCCAAGCTCAAGATCGGCCGGAAATCAAGCTCAGCACCTCCTATGGCCACATCAGAATTCTGAAAAAAGATCAAAGATAAAAACAGCTGATTATTGCTTTTAAGATAAAAAGCCATTCCAGCAAGATGGTTTGGTATTAAGGAAGCGACCAGATTATAGAAAAACTTTTCAGGAGTGCTTAAATTTAAAGTTGGTAATCCGATAGCCGAGGACCCCATTAATTTTAATATTAAGATAAGAAATCAAATTGGTCAGATCTTTTTTAAATTTAGTCACATAGCGGACAAAATCTGTTTCCTTTTTGTAACGCAGGAGATTCTCGAACTCATCTACCTCGTCCCTGAGTTCTACCAGAAAATGAGTAATTTCCCGGTACTGGCTGTTAATCTCGATTAACTCTTTCCCGCTCATTTTCTCCAGCTCGGGATAGGGGGGTAAGGATTGGATAATCAGGAGACTCTCGTTATAGGTTTCATTAATTGATTCTTTGATCTCTTGAAAAAATGAGCCATATTCTAAAGGATTTTTGAGGCGGGCCTCAGCTTTATCCAGCAACCGATCATACTGGTCTTTGATAGAAATAATAAAGTCCTTTACTCCCCAGTATTTCCGCTTAAAATTGTAGAGGTCAATGAAATCCCGCCCGATGTAAATCTTATCGTTGTAGTTGGAAAGCAATTCCTTAGGTTCGTGAGTGTAAAACTTCACTTCGAACTTCCGACCCTCGTTTCCTTTTTCCCTGAACCTGGCTAAAACCAGATAATTATTCTGCTCGATAAAATAGCTGCTCATCTCTAAAATTACCGTATAGATAGCTACATTCTGAATTAAATATTCCTTAAGGTAATTAAGCAGGTTCTCCTTTTTGTTAAGGAAATCAATGACTAAATTGCTGGGAACAGTATTTAAAACCGAACAGGAAGGAGATATTAGGTACAGAACTGGCCCACTACCCAGTTCTAAGTGCAGATTTTTTAAGACATTTTGATGAAGGTCGTCATAGAGCATCGGCTGAAGAGGCGGCAGGCTGTTGACCTCAAGATTCATTAATTCTTCAATCTCATTCATCGCCAGGTCCTTCTTCCCTAACTTTCCTGAGTTTTTATCTTAACACTGCTGGCCAGAAAAATCAAACTCCAGCCGGTTCAATTTTTTGTAAAGTCCAGGCCGAATTAGCGTATTTACTAATTTCAATTTTCTTGATTTGCTCCAGGTCAGCCGCCGAAAACTGAAACGGTTTTAGCTTGACTTTAAAATAATCTTCAAAGCCCCGACAAAAAAAGCCAGCCGCTTCTTCATAGCTGATTTTCCGGCCCAGTTCATCAGAGAGAGAGGTAAGGCTTTCCTGCCGGAAAGAGGCCAATCCAAAAGATATAGCTGAAAGGAGCTCGATTTCTTTTATTAACGGGATAGACCCGTGCTGGAGGAAGGCTGTCCCGGCTCTTTTTTGAGCACTGCCGATTATTTTCTTTCCGCTTATTTCCACTTCGTTTCTGGCCGGGTAGGCAAAGCAAGGTAAGTTACTCCGAGCATAACTGGCGCTGGTGGTCGAAGCCAAAGCGGCCTTAAGACCCATGATTTCCAGGCCTTTTACTAAGGCTTCTGAAATTAGCCGATAGGATCCTTCGAGAGTAGCAGTAAAAATGTCAACTCGGGAGGAAGCGACCGAGTAAGTCACTTCCAGGTGATGCAGGACCACCTTTCCCCCGGTCATTCTTCTAACGACATCCACTCCCCTCTGGCGGCATTCTTCAAGGTTTAATACCCTGGTCACCTCCTGGCCGCACCCCAAAGAAGCCGTCGGCCTCAGCCAGGTATAGAACCTAATATAAATCGCCGAATTTTTCTGAGCCAGATGGAAAAGGAATTCATCCACAGCCATATTCCAGGAGCCCGGAAGTGGGGACAAATCCAAAATCAGATTCCAATCGCTCATTTGTTTCTATTCTTCTATCGTAATATCGTAGCTCTTATCTCCAGAATAAATAACAGAAAATAAAAAAGAGCGGGCAACGGGATTCGAACCCGCAACTCCGAGCTTGGGAAGCTCGTACTCTACCGTTGAGTTATGCCCGCTCGCTCCTGTAGAGAGCTTCAAATTCTTTCTGTAGATTGATGAGCCACCAATCACCCAAGAATTTTACCAAATCACCCCGGCTTGTCAACGGGGTTAATTTAAGCTATTAAAAATTTTGAGATTAGCCATTAGTTTTAATCCGATTCCCCGAGGCTAATATCAGGCTGAATAAATTTCTGAGTGAAGCAAATAAAAAGCCAGCGAAACTCTATAATCTGTGCCTAATAAGAATCAGACAGATAAAAAGTTCTGTTTGACTACCGTCCGAAATAAAATATAATTGAGAAGCTGGAGAAATGAGTATGAGCCCAGAAGAAAAAAAACCGGTTACCGAAACCAGTCTGACCAAGGCCCTGAGCCGCCTTGGCCAAAATCTAATTATTGACGGCACCATAAGCGGCTCTGATGACTTGGAACTGGCTGGAAACTTCAGCGGAAAAATTGATTTACCCCTTCATGACCTGAGCATCCAGAAAACGGCCAGAGTGAAAGCTGAAATAAAAGCCAAGAATGTCTTTATCCATGGGGAGCTTGATGGAAAGCTCCAGGCTGAAAGAGTAGTGATCGGCGAGACTGGCCGCTTTTCCGGTGAGCTCATCGCCAGCAAGGTTTCAATCCAAAATGGAGCCAGGTTCAAAGGCCAGATAAAAATCTCCAAGGATTATCAGCCATAGCTTCAACTTTTTATTTAATTAAAACTCGCTCTCCCGTTAGATAATTTCTCCCCCATCCTAAGTTAAAAAATTTGATATAATAATTTCTAAGGATTACGGATATAAAGATTAAGTCTCTTAACCCAAATAAATTAAAAATAATTAATTAGCATTTAGATAAAAATCATAAAATTTTTTTGAATAAAATTATTTTTTCAGGACGATGATTGGCTTAGAATGAAAAATTTCAAACTTTACTCTGAGTTTTCTCCCCGCGGCGATCAGATTGAGGCTATTGAGCAACTGACTGAAGGTTGCCTGTCGGGGAAAAAACACCAGGTGCTCCTGGGAGTTACGGGGTCAGGTAAGACTTTTACCATTGCCAACCTGATTGCCCGGGTCAATCGACCGGTACTGGTAATAAGTCCAAATAAAACCCTGGCTGCCCAGCTTTATCAGGAATTCAGACGCTTTTTCCCAGAAAATGCCGTCGAGTATTTTGTTAGTTATTATGATTATTACCAGCCAGAGGCTTATATTCCGGCTACTAATACTTACATAGCAAAGGAAGCTACTATTAACGAAGAAATAGATCGACTGCGGCTGGCAGCCACTAATGCCCTATTTTCCAGGCGAGATGTTATTATAGTGGCTTCGGTTTCCTGCATTTATGGAATCGGAGCACCGAATACCTATTACTCCCAGAGTTTTGCTCTCGAAACCGGTCAATCTCTGACTAGGAAAAAGCTTTTAGATAGTCTGGTTTCCATTCAGTATCAGAGGGCCGATGAAGACCTCCGCCGAGGGTTTTTCCGGGTTAGAGGAGATATCGTTGATATCTTTCCTTCTTATGAAGATTTTTGCTACCGACTGGAAATAGAGGATAACAAGCTGAAAGAAATAGCTGTTTTCGATCCACTGCTTGGCCAGAAACACGAAATTTTAGAACGAGTGGTCATTTACCCCAGAACTTTCTTTTCCACTCCCCGGGAGCTTTTGGAAGAAGCTATCGCTGGAATTGAACAGGAGCTCAAAGAGCAAGTTAAAATTTTCAATAGCCAGGGTAAATATGTTGAAGCCCAGCGGATTGAAGAAAGGACCATCTATGACCTGGAACTATTACGGGAGTTTGGTTATTGCCCGGGAATAGAAAATTATTCCTTATACCTGAGCCGCCGGAAGCCGGGACAACCCCCCTATACTCTGCTGGATTATTTCCCAGATGATTTTATAACCATTATTGATGAATCCCACGTGGCTGTTCCTCAAATCGGGGGTATGTATCATGGTGATCGTTCCCGTAAATTGACTCTGATTGAACATGGATTCCGCCTTCCTTCGGCCCTTGACAACCGACCACTTAACTTCAGGGAATTTGAAGAAAGAGTCGGGCAGGTTATTTATGTCTCTGCTACCCCGGGACCATACGAATTAAAGAAGTCCGCCGGGCAGGTGGTCGAGCAAATTATTCGTCCGACCGGGTTAATAGATCCAGAAGTTGAAATCAGGCCGGTCAAAGGTCAGATAGATGATCTGATGAAAGAAATTTTAGAGCGGGCCAAAAGAAACGAACGAACCCTGATTACTACCTTGACCAAAAAAATGGCTGAAGATCTTACCCGCTATTATCATGAGCTTGGATTGAAAGTTCGTTATCTTCACTCTGACATAGAAACCCTTGAACGGGTTAAAATTTTACGGGATTTGAGAAAGGGAAAATTTGATGCCCTGGTGGGAATTAATTTGCTCCGGGAAGGACTGGACCTGCCCGAGGTTTCCTTAGTGGCCATCCTGGATGCCGATAAAGAAGGGTTCCTTCGGTCCACTTCCAGCTTGATACAGACTTTTGGTCGGGCCGCCCGGAATGTTTCCGGCAAGGTCATCTTATACGCTGATACCATAACCGAGTCAATGAAAAAAGCCATCGAAGAAACTAATCGCCGGCGTCGGCGCCAAAAACAATTTAATGACCAGCATGGAATAACTCCCCAATCTATCAGGAAAAACATCGATGAGGTGCTGGCCAGCATCTACGAACACGATTATGTAGATTATACCCGCTTGGCTGAGGATAAAGAAATTTACCTATCTCCTGATAAACGCCAAAAGAGAATTCAAGAGCTGGAGTGCCTGATGAAAGAAGCTGCTCGGAACCTGGAATTTGAGAAAGCCGCTCAATTCAGGGATGAGCTCAACCGTCTGAAAAAACGCGAACTGGAGCTCTTGAGCTAAATTTTAAGCTGATTATCTTTAGGCCTTGGTGTTAAAATAAAAGTTGGGCCTTTAAAACGAACTCGCTTATTTATAATCAAGTCTGATGAAAATAGAACTTCTCAAACAAAAAATCAAAAAATTCCCTCCCCGGCCGGGTATTTATTTTTTCAAAAATTCCCAGGGCGAGGTCATCTATATTGGCAAGGCCCTCTCGTTAAAAAACAGAATTAAAAGTTACTTTTTGCCCAACCCCGACATTAAAGTTCAGAATATTCTGGGGGAAACCGACGATATTGATTACCTGCTGGTCAGCTCAGAAAAAGAAGCCAGCTTTCTTGAAAATAATTACATTCAATTCTATCAACCGAAATTTAACCTTCGACTTAAGGACGACAAGAGTTTTCCTTTTCTTAAAATTACCGTGAAAGAAAAATTTCCAGGAATTTATCTTTCTCGCCGGGTGGAAGATGACGGAGCCAAATATTTCGGTCCCTTCAGCCCAGCTGAAGAAGCCAGAAAGTTAATAACTCTGATCGCCCGGAGTTTTGGGCTGAGAACGTGTGATAATCAGGTCTTCAAGAATAGAAAGCGGCCCTGCCTGGAATATGATCTCAAAATGTGCTCCGCTCCTTGTGTTGGCCTCGTTTCGGAAAATAAGTATCGGGATAATCTGGAAGAAGCTTTGCTGCTTTTAGAAGGGAAAAAGAGCCATCTCCTCCATCAACTCCGGGAGAAGATGGACCAGGCGGCAGCTGAACTAAATTTTGAAGAAGCCGCCCGGCTGAGAGATATTATCCGGGCTCTGGAAAGCTTAAAAGAAATACAGAGAGTTATCTCAGTCGGGAAAGAAAATATGGATATCGTTGGCTATGCCCACCGGGAGGGAAAAGCCGGGATCTTCATATTTCACATGAGAGAAGGACGAATCCGGGCTTCATCTGCCAAGTTAGTTGAAAATCCTGCTCAGAGCTCTCGAAGAAAAATACCAGCAGGACAAACCACCGGCCAATATACTTCTTCCCTTCCATTTAAAAAAAGATGAGGAAGAAAAACTAAGGAACTGCTTTTTTCAGCCTCACCTCAAGACCCAGCTACTATATCCAGACAATAAGAAAAGAAAAGTAATTTTAGAATTAGCCAATCAGAATGCCTGGCTTCTCTTAGAAAAAGACGAAACTGCCGGTCCATTAGCTGAAATTGGAAAATTGCTGGGCTTGCCCTCTCCACCCCGGCGAATTGAAGGAGTGGATATTTCCAATACTGGAGGCCAGGAATCCGTCGGTTCACTGGTAGTTTTCGTTGATGGGCAGCCGGTAAAATCTGATTACCGAAAATACCGGATAAAAACTGTTCACGGCCCAGATGATTTCGCCTCCATTAGAGAAGTTCTTAGTCGGCGGCTGCAGCGCCTTTTACAGGAGAACCAGCCGTTGCCTGATTTGATTTTTGTGGACGGAGGCAAGGGACAGCTGGGTGTCGCCCGGGAAGTTCTCGAATCTTTCGGATTATCAAGAATTCCGGCTTGTTCCCTGGCGAAAAAAGAAGAAATTATTTTCTCGGCCAATCATCCCGAGGGCCTAAGATTAGATCCAACCTCTGAGGCCTTAAAACTTTTCCAGCACCTACGAAATGAAGCCCACCGGTTTGCCATCAGTTTCCATCGCCAGAGAAGGCAGAAAGCCAGCTTTGCTTCCGAGCTGGATGGAATTCCAGGTATTGGACCGGTTCGAAAAAGGAAATTGCTGATTTCTTATGGTAGTCTGGAAACCATTAAAAAAGCCTCATATGATTCCTTAGTTAAAATTGTTGGCCCCAGGCTGGCTGAAGCTATAAAAAATAAATTAAATTAGCTCGTTTATCTCCCCGAAAATAATCTTGAAGCCTAACAGGCTTAAAATGGATTTTGATAAGCCACTTAGCAATTAAATTTAAATTAATAGCTTAGCTTAAATTTAGCCCGGCTTAAAGTTCATTTTAATTAACCCGTAAAGCTGGCTGAACTCACGAGGATTTTAATTCCTCGGCCCGGTTTTTTAGAGAATCGAAAAAAGAAGCCTGATTAGCCAGCTAACCAATATGGCCACACTTAAGTTAAGGGCTACCGAAAGAAAGGCAATCCTCCGTCCGAGTTCTTTCCAGATGATGGCCAGAGTAGAAAGGCAGGGAATAAAAAAACTCACAAAAGCCACAAAAGTAAGAAGTTGGGTTCTGGTAATTACCGAGAGGAGCTGTTGATAGCCCACTCCCAGAGCTTGAAACATCATCAGCAAAGAAAGTTCTTTTCGGAGAAATCCAAAAATTAGAGTCACCCCCAAATTCGATGGCAACCCTAACAAACCACTCACCAGAGGGGAAAGAAAGGTATTAAAAACTCGATCAAATTTAATATAGCTTAAAAAACTGAGAATAACACTGCCGCCAATTAAAATCGGCCAGGCAAAGCGGACAAATTCTTTTAGATTAAAATAAGTTTTCTGCCATATATTTTTTAGCGAAGGCAGCTTCAGAGAGGGAATTTCAAGAATTAACCCGGGTGATGAATATTTGAAGAACTTCTTCAAGACTAAAGCCAGAAAAGCAATCAACAGCAGGTTAAAGAAATAAAATCCCAGGGCCCACCAGGGACCGAGAAGAAAAGCTACCAAAGCCAGAATGATGGTTGTCCGGGCAGCGCAGGGAACAAACGGGATTAATAAAGCCGTAACAATTCGATCGCGCTTGGATTCCAGAATCCGGGTAGCCATAATCGCCGGGACATTGCAGCCCAGTCCCAGGATAAACATGGGTACAGATTTGCCATGCAATCCGATTCGATGCATAAAAGTATCCAGAAGAAATCCGGCCCGGGCCAAATAACCGAGGTCTTCCAGAAATCCCATCAGCAGCAAAAGGGGAATAAAGTATGGGAAGACAATGGCTATCCCTCCCCCGATTCCCTGAATCAAACCGTTCAACAATTCAGCCAGCAGGTTATGATGGCTTTGGAGACTTAACCTTAAACTTTCAAAAGGCTTAAGTAGCCAGGTTTCCAGAGGACTGCCAATTTTAAATATCAGGTAAAACATCCCGGCAAAAATAAGCAACAGAAAAAAATAACCAAAAATCGGATGCATTATTAAATTATCCAGTTCTTCTACCCAGTTCACCCGGGCGTGTCGGACCTGACAGCACTCCTCAAATATTTTCAAAGCTAAATGATGGCGTTCAGCTGAAATTACTTCATAAGCCGGAGCTTCTCGCCAATCGGAGATTTCTTGCCTGAGACTGTCTATCATCGATTTTAAAGGCTTATGGCTTTCCAGGATAAATCTGTCGGCCGCCATGGTTTCGGCTTCTATAGCTTTAATGGCGGTAAAACGTTTATTGGCAATTATCGGAAAGTCTTCTGGCAGAGCTTCTATTAGCTTCTGGATCCTTTTTTCTACTTCTTTAGCATACCTGGGGGCAATTGGTGCTTTTCTTGAAATCAGAGCTTTTTCTACCGAATCCAACAACTCTTTTGTCCCTAAGCCATGAATGGCTATCGTTTTCACCACTGGCACCCCGAGTTTTTTTTCTAATTCCTCCACTCTAATTGACATCCCTTTTTTTTCTGCCAAGTCCATCATGTTGAGCACAACTATCATAGGATATTCGAGCTCCAGCAGTTCCAGGGTTAGCTCCAGGCTGCGGCCCAAAAGGGAGGCGTCGATAACGTTAACGATCAGGTCCGGTTTTTCTTTAAAAATATGAGTTAAAGCCACCTTCTCTTGCGGTTCAGAGGGAGTTAAAGAGTAAGTTCCAGGAAGATCGACAATAGAATATACCTGCCCCTTCCACATGACTTCGCTGTGGGCGTGAGTGACAGTGGTCCCCGGGAAATTAGAAGTCTGGGCTTTATAACCGGCTATAGAATTAAAAAGGGTGCTTTTACCGCAATTGGGTTGTCCGATAAAAACAATTACCGGAAAATTATCCTTCATTGTCTCCTATCGGCTCCACCAGAATTTTCTGGGCAATTCCTCGACCAAGAGCGACTTTAGTATCAGCAGTCAAATTTCTCACCAGCACCGGGCCTTGCATGATCGCTTCCCGATCGAGAGTCACCCTGTCTCCACGATGGAAACCGAGTGACAGCAGACGCCGGTGAAGTCCAGGGCCACCTTTAATTTCCACTATCCGGAAAATTTTTCCCTGGGGAATCTCAAGCAAGGTACAGATAGAACCAGTTGGGATTTCGCTTATAAGGTGATGAACTCTTCTACCAAACATGACTTTCTTTCAAAGGGTGCTTAAATTAAGCTATATTATATTCTTTTTTTTCTAATTTTTTAGTAGATAGATAAAAAAAATAAAAAATCTAGTTGAAAGATTTCTTTCATAACTAATTAAAGCTGTGACTTTTAATTTTATTTTCTTTAAATATAGCTTTAAGACCCGAAGCCTTAAATATAATCTCCTGCCCTTTGAAAATAAAGAAATTAAGGCGGGATGATTTTGAAAATAAGATACTCATTTTTATACTAAGCTAATTTTTAATTTATGCCGTGAATTAAAATTTTTTCTTTTATTTTTTTATTTAATTTTTACTGAATTTTTGAGATAATTCTGCCGTCAGGAGGTTAATATGAACCGATTTCGCTCCAACCGGATTAAGGTTTCTTTAAGTCTACTGGTCCTCCTTCTCTGGCTGCTTTTACCAGCAGTCGCAGATGAAGGTATGTGGCCCTATAACCTGGTGCCCAAGGACTATTTAGCTAAAAAGTATAATTTTAAGGTTACCGATGAGTGGCTCGACCATCTCCGCCTGGCGTCAGTGCGCTTTGGTGGAGCATCGGCTTCATTTGTCTCGCCCGACGGCCTGGTTTTAACCAACCATCATGTCGGCCGGGGAGCAATTCAGAATTTATCCACAGCCGAACGCGACCTTATCAAAAACGGCTTCTACGCCCGAACAAGAGATCAGGAGCTAAAGTGCCCCGGGGTGGAACTCTGGGTATTGGAAGGAATTGAAGATGTCACCGATAAGGTCCTTTCCGCTGAGAAGCCGGGCATGAGCCCACAGGAAGTTTTGGCTGCCCGACAGAAAATAATATCTGATATTCAAAAAGAAGCTACCGAAAAAACTGGCCTTCGCTGCCAGGTGGTTACTCTGTATTCAGGCGGCAAATACAATCTCTATAAATATAAAACCTATAATGACGTCCGCCTGGTTTTTGCGGTCGAAGAGGAAATTGCCTTCTTTGGAGGCGATCCCGATAATTTCACCTATCCTCGCTATGATCTTGATATCTCCATATTCCGGGTGTATGAAAACGGCCAGCCTTTAAAAACTCCTAATTATCTGAAATGGGCGACCAGTCCGCTTAAAGAAGGTGAGCTGGTTTTCTGCTCTGGCAATCCTGGCTCAACTGGTCGGTTATTGACTTACGATCAGCTACTCTTCCTCCGCGATGTTAGCTATCCTTTCACCATCGCCAATTTAAAAAGAAGGCAGGCCCTTCTGCACGAATATGCTAATCGAGGACCAGAGCAAGAAAGAATTTCCTTGAATACTATTTTTGGGATTGAAAATAGCTTGAAAGCAACCATCGGCTATCAATCCGGCCTGTTAGATAAAGAGCTAATGGCCAAAAAACTGGCTGAGGAGCAAAAAATCCGACAGGAAATAGCCAGCCGTCCAGAGCTCTCCAAGGAATATGGTCAGGCCTGGGAGGAAATAGCTCAAGCTCAAAAAGAATACGCTTCCTTCTTCAAAGAATATCAATTCATCGAAAGAGGTAATGCTTTCAATACCGTTTACTTCAATCTGGCCAGAGCCTTAGTAAGAATGGCTACCGAACGCGATAGACAGAATCCGGAAATGGTGGCGGCCAGAAGAATGTTTGGTTCGACGGGTCCAATATATGACGATTTTGAAATCTACAAGCTGGCCGATTCGCTCAAGCAGCTCAAAGAAGAACTGCCCGACCTTCAGGAGACCAAGTGGCTTCTTGGCTGCAAATCGCCAGAAGAAGTGGCTAAGGAATTGGTCACTGGCACAAAATTAAAAGATCCAGAATTCAGAAAAAAATTAATGGAAGGAGGTTCCGAGGCCATTTACCAATGCCAGGACCCGATGATCAAGTTAGCTTTGATGGTTGAACCACTCGCCCGCGGACTTAGAGAAAGATATGAAAAAAGGGTGCAAGCTGTTGAAGTAAAGAACGGGACATTAATTGCCAAAGCTCTGTTTCAACTCAAAGGAACCTCGATTCCACCTGACGCCACTGGAACCCTGAGACTTAGCTTCGGCGTGGTCAAAGGCTATATGGAAAATGGCAAAAAGATTCCCTTTGAAACAACCTTCGCTGGACTTTATGAAAAAGCCAAAAAACATAATTACCAGCCTCCTTACAGTCTGCCAAAAATCTGGCTGGAAAAAAAGTCAGCTTTGAATCTAAATACTCCCCTTAATTTCGTAGCGACCATTGATTCAATTGGAGGCAATTCGGGCTCTCCAGTAGTTAATCGAAAGGGCGAATTTGTGGGAGCTCTCTTTGATGGTAACATCCAGTCGCTGCCGACCAGGTTTGTCTATGAAGAAAAACTGTCCCGATCGGTTATGGTTGATGGTCAGGCGCTGATCGAAGCTTTAATTAAGATTTATGACGCCAAGCCTCTGGCCGATGAGCTTCTCGGCAAAAAGTAAAAGAAGATAATATCAGGGAGGCCGGGCCTGTTAGGTTTCAGTCTGATACCTGACTTCCCCGGCCTTCTTTTTTTAATAATCTGATAAAAGGGGAAGAAGAAAAATGAAATCCTCGACTGAGTATCTCTGGTTTCAAACCGAACAGAGACAACAAATCATAAACATCACTAACCGAGTCCAGGAAGAGGTCAGAAAAAGTGGAATAAGAGAAGGCTTATGCCTGGTTAACGCTATGCACATCACCGCCAGCGTCTTTATCAATGATGATGAGAGTGGCTTGCACCAGGATTTTTTCCAGTGGCTGGAGAGACTGGCTCCTCATTCGCCCGGTTCTTATCGTCACAACCTGACTGGCGAGACCAATGCCGATGCTCATCTTAAAAGGACGATTATGGGGCGGGAGGTAGTAGTGGCGGTAACCAATGGAAAACTGGACCTTGGCCCCTGGGAGCAAATTTTTTACGGCGAATTTGATGGTCAGCGCCGTAAACGCGTGCTAATTAAA
>PNJE01000108.1 GCA_002877915.1 Candidatus Aminicenantota bacterium | reverse complement strand
GGTAATCTGGAAGTCCCATAATAACGTTGGCCAGAGTAGATTTGCCGGCCCCGTTGGGACCGACCACCGCATGAACATAACCTTCCCAGAATTCCATAGTTAAGCCATTAAGAATTGAAGTTGAATTAACCTGCAAAGTAACTTCTTTAACCTCCAGAATGGCCATTTTTTCCTCCGCTACCGATAGCTTTTCTATATAGTTTACCATAAACTTAACCGCTTATGAGGATGGTAAATAATCTTCCAGGGTAATACCTTTGGTTTCAATTTCTTAAGCCCTGTCCTCAATAAAAAAAAATCGTCCAATATAATTAATAATAGAATCGAGCTACTGAACCCAGGCGCCTTTACGAACCTCAGGGGCATTGAACGACACCTTGGGCCCAGAGGCAACCGCCACAAACTGGAAAAGTATTACCGAAGCAATCCTCTTCATTGCTTTCCAGGTAGGAGCAGCCTCCGCAGATATGGCACGGAGAGAAATCGAACTGATAAACCTTTTCTCGGAAATCGTGATACTCTGGCGAAGCCCAGATTTCAGCCAGAGATTTCTGATTTAAATTGCCAAGAAAGTAGGGTTTTATCCGCCTTTCGAGGCCGTATAAATACGTAGTGTGCTCATGAAGTAGGGCCATGCAGGGAGCTACCTGCCCATCCCAGCGGATAAAAGTTGTCCCATCCTTAATGAAACGACAGGAACGGGTCGGGGCACTAATAGTATTATTGACCATGAATAGATTCTGGTAACCTTTCAATAAATGATATATTGGCTCCTTCGTTAAGTAGTTGATGTCAAGACGGGGCAAACTGATTTGAGGCTTTCCCGGCAGATTGGAAAAAGTCTCACAAGTAAGGGCCAGGAGGCAGAGCATCTGCCTTTCCATTTCCTCAGTATATGGCAATACGTTGCTGATGAGGACGCGATCTGCCCCCACCGCCTGAATTAACTCCTCTATGTTTCTCAGCTCATTTATGTTATCTTTGATAACCACAAAGGAAATACCGATGGCCAGAGGCTTTTCAAGACCGATCGCCAGTTCCTTCATCCTTCGGACATTTTCTAGAACTAACCGAAAACTGGCTCCCTGCCGGATATCATCGAAACTTTTTTCACTGGTACCATCAAAAGAAACCCACAACCTGTCTAATCCGGCTCTTATAAGTTCCCGAGCCATTTCTTCATTGAGCAATGTGCCATTGGTAGTAATTTCGACCGAAACCCTCAGGGTCTCTTTCAATTTCTCCACCATCCAGACAATGTCGGGATGGAAAAGAGGTTCACCAAAGCCAGCCAGCATGATAGATTGAAGAAAGGGAAAAGCGGTTAGCTCACCGGCCAGCTTTTCGAAAACCTCTCGACTCATAAATCCAAAAGGCTCGGACCAGGTATTCCGAATGCAGGTCTGGCATTTCAGATTGCAGCCAGATGTCGGCTCAATATACAAGCGTCGAAGGGCATGGAGATTAGGTTCAATGATGACCCGGCCATCTTCTTCGGCTATCAAATGGACAGCAGCCCCAGCGCTCGCTCCGAGGCGCTTCAAGATTTCAGGCGGAAGAGGCAGAAATCCGTGCTCCTCTACCTTAATTTCAGTTTTGAGACCGCCCTCCTGAGCTTGTCTCGCTTCCTTCTCAGCTGGTTTTACTTCTTCGGGATTTCTCATGTTTACTTATCTCTTAAAATCTAAAATTTATTTCCCATATTTTTTATTATCCAGGGACTGCTGGCGCCTACCGCCTACCCTAAATGAGGCCATTTAAAAATTTGCCGCCAATCAAAACCAGACTGACGCCCGCCCGGTCATTTCTGATAACTAAGCCAAATTTTTATCTTTCGATCTAAAAAAACATCTACCTTAGCCCAATTTAATTGGTTATTGGCCAGCAATCAGCTATTTTTTGCCTGTAGTTTTTCTTACTTGGTTTTCTGACTCTTTCATTCTCTTAAGAGAGCCTATCTGGAGTTTTGGTTTTCCGACGATCTTTTTTCCCTGGAAATCGCGTGGCCAGATCTTTTTTTCTTTTACCATCTGGCCCTGTTTCCTGGACCGAGCAATTTCATCTTTTAGCCAGGCTTCAAAAAGCGGCCTCAGTTGCTGCTGCCTTTTCGGTGGGACTCCGTAGAATATCCATCGCCCGTGCCGTCGGCTTTCTATCAGGCCAGCATCCCTCAAAACTTTCAGCTGATGGGAAAGTAGAGATTGCTCGACTTTCAAAATGTCCATCATTTCACAGACACAGAGTTCTGAATCCAGGAGCAAAAGAAATATTTTGAGTCTTTTTGGATCCGAGAACAATCTAAATATTTTTATGGCTTCTTCCAGCTTCATTGGTCTCCTCTCATAATTAATATGAAGATATACTCATATTATAAAACTGATGTCCAGTCAATAATTACCTATTTTCAATGAAGAAACCTCGTTATTTAGAAGATAGATAGAAAACCAGGCTGCGGACATCTTCGTCTCCTGCCCGGATTAAAAGTAATTAAATATTAAAAGCGGAAGTTAAAATAACAATTTCCCACCGGAAAATTTATCTAAAATAGGAAACTTATCTAAAAAAGAAAGGCGCTCTCTTTAATCTTCTCTTTTTCAGGTCTTGAAAACTTGATAGAAATAAGAACTCAGGCGGGCAATAAAATTCTTAGCGGTAGTTGGACCGCCCCAGGTATGGACCAGGACGGTAATTATGTAATCCCCATAAGGAGTAAAGACGATTCCGGCATCATGACAAACTTCTTTTTCCAGTCCGGTCTTGTGAGCAACAATCACACCCTTCGGCAGATACCGAGGAAGCCGATCATTAATTTTCTGCCTTTTTAATACCTCTAAGCATTTTTGGGAAATTTCCTGATTGAAGCATTGACCATAATAAATTTTTTCTAATAGCGAGGTGATTTCAGCGGCCGTGGTATAGTTCTCCATTCCCTGGTCTCTGGCATTAAAATCGATCATCTTGCGGTTAAGAACAGTTTTTTTCAGGCCGATTTCCCGAAAAACGCGATTGATATAATCAAAACCGAGCTTATCGATCAAAATATTAGCGGCGGTGTTATCACTTTCCGTCACCATGTAATCAACCAGCTCCCGAAAAGTAAAAACTCTCCCCGAGCGCATCCGGCGCAAAAGGCCCGACCCTCCTGTTTTGTCTTTTCTCTGAAGAACATATCCAGCCTCTAAGTCAATTAAACCATCCTGGGCCGCCTTAAAGCAGGCTACCATTACGGGGATTTTAACCAGGCTGGCTGCCGGGAAAGGCTGATCTTCATTATGAAGGAAGGTCCAACCCGTCTTCAAATCTTTTACGGTAATCCCTGCTTCTCCCCTAAAGGTAGAAATTCGCTTTAAAATATTTCGGGAATTAGCCTCCCAGCGTTCCTCTCTCAAATTAAAAAGAACCTGCTTTTCTTCAGGGGTCAGATTCTTCAGATTATAATTGGCTGCCAGAACGATTGACCAGCTGAAAAATAGCCAGGCCATAAGAAAGGGAAAAAAATACTTTTTGCTCAATAACCTAACAGACATTTTATTTTTTCCATAGCCAGTGAATAAATTTTTCAGCTTTTGTCTTTTATTTATATAAATTAAACCAAAAGGTGTCAATACCCCCGCAGGTTATTATCGAGATGATTTTAGAGTTAAAGATAAGAAATCAGCAAAAAACAAGCGCCTCCATTCATCTCATTATATCAGGATGATAGTCCTGAAGGCCATTAGATATTGACCGTCATTAAAATCTGGTGTTAAACTTGACCCGAAGGAAGAAAATTAGGTGAGGAGGAAAAAGCCATGAGAATGAAACTTATAGTTTTTTTAATTGGTTCATTATTTCTTTTCCATTCAGCCTATGCCGAGGTCCAGCTTAAAGCCATGACCCTGCCCGAGGGCAAAAAAATCGAAATAAATTTTAATAAAACTAATAAAGCTCCAGCCAAAGCCGCCATGAGCGCCAAGTTATCCTTCGAAAAAGGCGTGACTTCAATTGAAATCAACTTTGAAAAAATGGAGCCAGCTATTTTATTCGGTGGCGATATGGCTACCTATGTCCTCTGGGCGATAAGTCCCGATGGTAGCTATGAAAATTTAGGTGAAATACCCGTTGAGCGGAAAGAAGCTTCCGGTTCGCAACAATTTTACGTCACTAAAAAAATTCTGGCTTTAATGGTCACGGCCGAGCCTTATAGCTCTGTAATTAAACCCACTGAAGTAGTCCTGTTTACTAATGGTGAATCAGGAGAAAAAGGAGTCCAGGTAGCTCCTTTTAATTTCATGGATTTTTCCACCGAAGCTAAACCAGCTATGGACAGCATCGCTTTTGTCCAGTATAGTGCTGATCTCCCCGTCACCTTGAAGCAGGCGGAAAAGGCTCTGGAGTTTGCCAGAAAACTTGGAGCCGAAGAAGTAAATCCCCAGGCCATAGAAAAAGCCACTCAGACGCTGGAAAAAGCTCAAACCCAAAAAGACAAAAAACTGGCCGCTGATACTGCCAGAATTGCCATCCAATACGCCTCTCAAGCAATTAAGGAAACTTTAAAAGCAAAAGAAGAAAAAGCAGCCGCCGAAGCAGAAGCCCGGCGCCAGGCAGAAAAGGCCGCTTTGGAACAGAGAGCAACTGAAGCTGAAACTGAAGCTCAAAAATTGGCCCGACAGTTAGAAGAAATTAAGGCTGAGCGAGCGGCTCTGGCCCAGCAAACTGAAGAACTCTCCCGGCAGACCCAGAAGCTTTCTTCTGACCGTGACAATCTGGCGGCAGAAAGAGACCGGCTGGCCCAGGAAAGAGAAGCTATAAAAAGAGAGAGAGATGAACTGGCCGGAAAACTTAAGGCTGCCCTTTCCACGGTGGCGGAAACTACCGATACGGCCCGCGGGTTGATGCTCAATCTGTCAGGAGTTTTGTTCGATGTCAATAAAGCTACCCTTAAACCAGAATCTCAATTGAAATTAGCCAAGCTGGCTGGAATTCTGATGGTCTTTCCCGACATGAAGCTCAGTATTGAAGGCCATACCGATTCCACTGGGCCTGAAGAACTTAACCTTAAGTTATCAAACGAAAGAGCTCGGGCTGTCTTTGAATTCTTGCTTAGCCAGGGAGTGGCTCCTGAAAGAATGAAATACCAGGGATTTGGTTCAAGCCGTCCAGTGGCTCCGAATGATACTGAAGAGAATAGAGCCAAGAACAGAAGAGTAGAAGTGGTCTTTTTGAAAGAGACAGCCTCCTGAAAATTTATTTTTTTTCAAGCAGATAGATAATGAAAAGCCACAGGAAAAGAATAAAAATCGCTGAGTAAACCCGCAGGGAATTGGAAACGGTAAGAACATTAAAAAAACCATGAGCCAGCGCGGCGAGAGGAAGGCTGTAAAGTCCAGCCAGCATTTCTGATTGGCCACGTATCCTCGCCCGAACAATAAAATAACCCCAGATAGAAGAAAATATGGCATGGGTGAGGGGCGAAGCTACCGCTCTACCAAAGAAGGCTAGGCCAGTCATCAGGGGCAAATAGCCAAGGTTCTCAAAGCTGGCAAAACCAATCGCCAAGGAAGCAGCATAAACCACCCCATCAGAAGGTTCATCTAAGTCACGGTACTTAAGGATAAAGAGAGCAAAAGGTAAAAACTTAAAAAACTCCTCTAAGGGACCAACTACGAGCATTGAATAGAAAAGAATCTGGCGGCCGTCTCCTTTGGCCAGTACTTGATTAAAGCCCGCAGGTAGCCCAAGGTAAGGCAATTGCTTATAAGTCAGGAAGCAAAGAAAACCAAAAATAAAACCATGAAGATAAGCCGCCAATAAATTGATAAAAGGTTCCGGTTTCTTTCTATCTTTATAATAAAAATAGGCCAGCCAGAAAATAGCTGGTCCGATAATACTGGCCAGAATTTTCCAGAGAATCATAACTCCGTCAATACCCCCGCAGCAAAAGATGGCCGGTTTCGTTGAGAGCAGAACAAATGTAAAGATCCCCCTTCTTTTCAATAACATTGAGAGAGCCATTATCCTGCTTTATTCGCCAAAAATAATCCTTACCGAGATTGAGAAGTCCGAGGATTATTAATCGATTTATGACTGTGTGGCCGACACAGACTACCGTTTCTTCAGGATGTCGGGCGGCTATTTCCTTAACTGCAGCTACTCCAATTTCCTGGCGTTGATCAAGAGATTCTCCTTTAGGGAAAATAATATTTTCCGGGCAGCTCTGCCAGCGCTCATAGAGTTCTGGCCAGAGATTTTTAACCTCATCTGGAGTCAGTCCCTGCCATTCTCCATAATTTACATCGGTTAATCCTGAATGAATTTGTACTGGCAACTGGAGAAATCGGCCGATCACTTCGCCGGTTTTTACTGCCCGCGACAGAGGACTCGTATAAATAGCTTTTAGTTTCCATTGAATGGCTATTCGGCGGGCCAAAAGTTCAGCTTGCTTAAGGCCGTTATCATTGAGAGGAACATCAGCACTGCCCCGGAATCTTTCAATTCTGTTCCACTCAGTCTCTCCATGCCTGACAAGTAAAATTCTGGTCATTTTTTTCTTTTTATCTTTTAGTTTGTTTTTGACTAAATTAAACAATAACGGCCTTATCTGTCAAGCGAAAAAGGACAGAATATCATTGGTTAAAATTTAATTTTCAATAAACTCCTTAAGAAATGCCTCAGCAAAAATTTTAGGATAGCTACAATTATTGTCTTTTTTTTAAATCTTTCGCCCCTGGCTGGGTTAGCATATAATAGAACTAACATGAAGCCAGAAAGAAATCTTTTTGATATTTCACCCCTTTATACCGACCTTTACCAGTTAGCCATGGGGCAAGCCTATTTTCTTGACGGAACAGCTGAAAAGCCGGCCGTGTTTGATTATTTTTTCCGAACATTACCCTTCAATGGTGGTTATGTGGTTTTTGCCGGTCTTCAACCGCTGCTTCAGGCTTTACAAAATCTGAGTTTCTCTCAGGAAGACTTGGATTATCTTCAGAATCTTGGCTTCCGAGCTGACTTTCTGGATTACCTCCAGAATTTCCGTTTCGCCGCGGATATCTATGCCATGAAAGAGGGCGAAGTTGTCTTTCCCCTCGAGCCCATCATCAGGGTGGAAGGACGTTTATTTGAAGCCCAATTAGTGGAAACTATCATTCTTAATTTTATTAATTACCAGAGCCTTATAGCGACCAAAGCTTCTCGGATGAGGTTGGCCGCTGGCAGCCGGGGGTTGACCGATTTTGGCTTGC
>PNJE01000180.1 GCA_002877915.1 Candidatus Aminicenantota bacterium | reverse complement strand
GTTCGGCCTTTAGCTTTTTCCGCTAAGGAATAAGCCATTTCCATGAAAGCTAAATCTTCTGGCTTAATTTTCATGAAAGAAGTGCCTCAACAAATGATTCCGGAGAAAACTCTAAAAGGTCTTTCTCTGTTTCCCCGACACCTATAAATTTTACCGGAAGTTTAAGTTCCTCGACCACCGCCAGAACACTTCCGCCCCTGGCGGTTCCGTCTAACTTGGTTAAAAATAAGCCCGTAAGGCCGGAAAAGCGGTGGAATTCTCTGGCCTGGGCAATAGCGTTCTGGCCTATGGTAGAATCTAATACTAACAGGATTTCTTGAGGGGCTCCTGGAAATTCCCGGGCAGTAATCTTTTTAATTTTTTCTAATTCAGCCATCAGATTAGAATAGGTATGAAGACGACCGGCAGTATCCACTAACAGGAGGTCATATCTTCTGGCTTTGAAAGCTTTAATCGCCTCAAAAACTACTGAAGCCGGGTCAGCTCCCTGGTGCCCTTGAATAACTGGCAAGCTGAGCTTTTTCCCCCAGAGTTCGAGTTGCTCCTGGGCGGCAGCTCGGAAGGTGTCAGCCGCGGCCATCATTACCTTTTGTCCTTCGCTCTGATATTTATAAGCTAACTTGGCAGCCGAAGTAGTTTTCCCACCGCCATTAACACCAACCAGCAGCCAGATTGCCGGTCGAGCTTGGCTGATTGAAGATGGTTGGCTGGAAAGGAGGGAAATCAGCTCTTGCTTTAATAAAGATTTAAGATCTGCTTCTTTAAAATTCTTGCTTTTGACTCTGAGATCGTTGATTATTTTTTCGGAGGTAGAAACTCCAACATCGGCCAAGATAAGAAGCTCGAAGAGTTCATTAAAGATTTCTTCCTGGGATTTAGAGCTTTGAAAAAGTTGCTCAATTTTGGCAAAGAATTCCCGAGTTTTACCAAGTTTCTGTCTTAATTTTTCCAGCACGGCGAATGAATTATATGGTTGACTCAAGATGATGTCAATAAAGCCGACTTATCAGAAAATATTATTTTAGCTAATAAAATCGCACTATTGACTTAATGAAGCACAGATTATTTAGGATAAAAAACCATTGTCCAATGGAGATGGCCAACTTAACTTTCAGGTTAAAAATTGATTAATGATTTTCCTTGGTTAATAGATGGATTTTTATAATTAATAGCTAACGATAGTTGGGGAAATAATCAAAAATGGAATTTAAAAGGTGCCCTGGCTTTTTCCCTAATTAATGGTATAAAAATAATCGGATAGAGGTAGAGGTTGTCGAACTGGCGGTCTTATGTTAAATTGAATTCAGGTGATAAAAAAATGAACGATCTGGGAAACCAGTATAGATGGCAGCTTGAAGCTGAAAATCCTGAGGCCTGGATCCTGGCTCAGGAAATGAATTTGCCCAATGAGATAGCGACTATTCTGGTCAATCGGGGAATAAAGACCGCGCCGGAAGCAGCTTACTTTCTCTTTGCCGGGATAGATGATCTCTATGATCCTTTCTTGATGAGAGGGATGAAAGAAGCCGTAGCGAGAATTCTAAGAGCCATCGACCAGAAAGAGAAAATAATCGTTTTCGGTGATTATGATGTCGATGGCATGCTTTCAGTGGTGATGCTGGTTAAAGCCCTTCGCTCCTTAGGAGCCGAGGTTGATTATTTTATTCCTGAAAGAATGAAGGATGGTTATGGCTTAAAAGCTCACCATCTGCCCCACATTCTCGAAATGAAAGCTAAGCTCCTCATCAGTGTTGATTGTGGAATAAAAGCCTTTGATTTTGTTGAAGGGGCTAAGAAAAATGGCCTGGAAGTTATAATCACCGACCACCATCATCCCGGAGAAAAATTGCCTCAAGCGGTAGCTGTTTTAAATCCAGTAATTGAATCTTCAGGATATCCTGACCGGGGGCTGGCTGGAGTGGGAGTGGTCTTCAAGTTAATTCAGGCGATTTTCCTTCATCTCGGTATCAGCCAGGATTTGTCGCATTATTTGAAATTAGCCAGTATCGGGACAGTGGCCGACGTAGCTGAGCTCAAGGGAGAAAATCGAATCCTGGTGAGAGAAGGGCTTAAGAAATTGAAGGAAGCCAGGACACCCGGTATCAAAAGCCTACTGGAAATCTGTGGCCTTAATAATAAAAAGATAAATGAAGTGGATCTTGGATTTAGACTCGGCCCGAGAATAAATGCTGCTGGCCGCTTAGGTGAAACTAATTTAGCTTTGCAACTGTTTTTCTCGGATTCAGATGAAGAATGTTCAGTGCTGGTTAAAAAGCTTAATGAGCTGAATTCGGCCCGGCAGAAAATCGAAGAAAAGATTCTTAAAGAAGCAGTCCAGAAAATTCAGGAGAGAAATCTCCATCAAAAATACCGCCTACTTGTCCTCGGCAGCGAGAAATGGCACCGCGGAGTTATTGGCATTGTAGCTTCCAGGATTAAAGAAATTTTTTACCGTCCGGTTATCCTTTTTGCTTATGAAGATGGGAAAGCTTACGGTTCCGGGCGAAGTATTCCCGAGTTGTCATTGATTGAGATAATCAACGAATGCGGGACCCATCTTCTGAATTTCGGAGGGCACAAGCAGGCCATCGGCTGTACTTTAAACCATCAGGACTTACCGGCTTTTAAAGAGGCTATTAACCGCCTGGCGGCCGAGCGGATTTCCGATGAGCTTCTTGAAAGGAAGCTGCGGATTGACTGCCGGCTTGATTTTTCGGCCATAACTCCTTCGTTTGTGGATTTTTATCTTCGCCTGTTACCTTTTGGAGTTGGGAATGCCCGGCCAGTTTTTCTGGCTGAGGGAGTGGATATTCTGAGCGAACCAGTAACCCTGCAAAATCGCCATCTTAAATTCTGGGTAAGGCAGCAGGGAAGGGTCCTGGAGGCTCTGGCCTGGGAAAAAGCCAAGGTACTGACGGGTATCCATCGGGGAAATAAAATTAATCTGGCCTATTCTCTCCAGATTTCAGATTATCAGGGCAAAAGGCAGCTCAATCTGATTGTGGAAGATATAACTTATAATAACAGCTTAGATGCCAGCTAAATCATCATATTTAAAATGGCTGTCTTTCTTGAGGAAATTTACCCTGATATTGCTGGTAACAATATCGGTTTTGATAATAGTCTCACTGATAATTAATTTCAGAAACCACGCTCAGAAGAGTCCGATCTTTTACCAGCCTGATAATCAATCAGTTAGCCTTCAGAAAGAATTTCAGGCGCAGGAGTTTTCCGGAGAAAAAAGAAAAACCAGCCTGAAAGCGGAAAAGTATTTTCTCGATGATAATAAAAATGAGCACCTTGAAGGCCAGGTGGAAGTCGTCGAAGAGAATCCAGAAAGCCAATTTATCCTGCAGGCCCAAAGAGCGGTGATTGAAGCCGGTGGCCAGAGGCTCAGGGCAGAGGGCGAAGTTAAAATAAAATCGGCCGAAATGTTGATTAAAGCCCAATCGCTTGACTATGAGCTCAAAGAAAAAATCATCAGGTCTGACCAGGCAGAAATTCAGTGGCAGGAGCTTAATTTAAAAGCAGGAAAGCTAACTTATTCTTTTCCGGACAAAATGGCGGTTTTAGAGAATGGGATGAGCGGGCAGACAGTTGATTCAGAAAATAGGCTTGATTTTAAAGCCAGGGCAGCAACTCTGGAGAAAGAAGCCAGGTTTTTGAAAGCCGAAGACCTTGAACTGACCACCGGAAATTTCTTGCTTCGGGCCGGGGAGGCAGAAATTTATTTAAACCAGAAGGGCAATAATTTTGAGCGACTTTACCTTCAGAAGGAAGCAGAGATGCGTTGGTCAGGTTCAGGAAAAGATAGAGAATTGCAGAATATTAATCTGGTCTCTAAAGAGTTGAGTTTTTTGCGGACAGGATTAACCACCGTCATTAAAAATGAAAAAGATTTTCAAATTAGCGGTCAGGGTGATAAATGGCATTTAGAGGGAGAAGGGGAAAAACTATCTTTGAATTTTGCTGACTATCAAAAGGCTGATAAGCTCTTAGCTAAAAATATAAGGTTAAAACTCAAAAAAAGCGATGGGGAATCAATTGAACTTTTCGGGGGAAAGTTTTTGGATGACATGACCACCAGCCTGCTCGAACTTTCCTCTGGAGTTAAAGGAAAGTTCGGAAAGTATCAGTTAGAAGCTGATAGTTTGGTCCTGGATTTAAAAAACGAAGGATTGGAGGCTACTAATGCTTTTGTTGAGTTCAAGCCTGAATTTTTTGAGCGACCGCCAGTTATTTTTCAAGAAAATAAATCTATTCTGGTAACTGGATTGAAAGCTACCAGCCGGCCCGAGAGGTTTGAGATTAAAGAAAAAGTGAAAATCTGGCAGGGAGAAACTTATCTTGGGTGTGGTCAGGCTGACTTTGAACGAAAAACCGGGATTGTCTATTTGAACGACAAGGTGACCGGCAAATTTGTTCTGGCGAATTCAAAAGATGGTCTGGAAGATGTAAATTTTAGTTGCGACGGGGCTGGATTATTGTCCAGGGAAAGGAAATTAGTGCTGGCTGGGTCCGTTAATCTTAAAAAGAACGAGTTAAAGCTTCAGGCCGACGAAATCAGCTTAACCCTAAATGAGTCAGCTTCTGATCGGCTATCCAGGCTGGAGGCCTCCAGAAACGTGCGGGCCTTCTGGAAGGGATACGAAACCCGAGGAGTCCTGGCTCATTACCAGCCGGAAGGAAACATCTTAATTATGAATGGCTGGCCCGAGCTGGTTACTCCTGAGGGCGACTATATCGAGGCGGATAAATTGACTTTGTGGCTATCGGATGATAGAATCCTCATTGAGAATCAGAATAGAGAAAGGTCGCTGTCCATCCTTGTCAGGAGAAAATGAATTTTCTGCAGGCTATAGATTTAAATAAAAAGCATGGCCAGCGTCCGGTTTTAATTAATGCTTCTTTTGAAATCAAATCTGGTGAAATCGTAGGTCTACTCGGTCCAAATGGAGCGGGCAAGACGACGGCCTTTTCCATTATTGTTGGCTTGATAGAGGCAGATGGGGGGAAGGTTCTCCTGAATAATGAAGATTTAAGCCCGTATCCAATTTTTATCAGAGCCAGAAAGGGATTAGGATTTTTATCTCAAGGTTCATCAATTTTCCGAGGGCTTACAGTTGAGGAAAATTTATTGCTGGTTTTCCAGAATATGCCTAATGGAAATTTAACAGAGGTTAATAGAGAAAGGGCTCATGAACTTTTAAGGGAATTTGGTCTTCAGGAACTGGCCCAGCATCGAGCTAGCCAGCTATCTGGTGGAGAGCGCCGAAAATTAGAGATAGTCAGGGCGATGGTTAGAGAGCCTAAATTTTTGCTTCTGGATGAACCTTTTTCTGAACTTGATCCGAAATCAGTAGCTGATCTCCAGGATATTATTTTAAAGCTAAGAGAAAAAGGGCTGGGGATTCTTTTAACTGATCATCGGGTAAGAGAAGCCTTGAGGATTATCGGCAAAATTTACATAATAAATAAAGGCCAGATAATCGCCGAGGGAAGGCCGGAGGAAGTGCTCAAAAAAAATGAAGTTCGTGAGATTTATTTAGGGGCCGAATTCCGTCTATAATTAAATGTGATGCCATGATGAAAACAAAACTCAGTCAAAGACAGACCCACAAATTAGTGATGGCCCCGGCACTTCAGCAGGCTATCAAGCTGTTGCAGCTGACCAATCTGGAGCTTCAGCAGGTGGTTTATGATGAGCTATCTCAGAATCCCTGGCTGGAGATAGACGAAGGCGAGGGGGAAGCTGGGCCAGAAAATGCGACCGTAAGTGAAACCATGGCCGAGGGAAGCGAGCAGTCCGGTTCGGATGAGCTGGATGAGATAATTTTTGCCACTGGTTTTCAGGATTATTTTGATGATGAACTTCCTACATTTGGCCCATCTGAACAGGATGAAGTTAAGTTTGAAAATATTGTCTCTAAAAGACCGTCTCTCTGGGATCACCTTAACTGGCAAGCTTCCCTGACTTTTTTTGACCCCCGAGAATTAAAAATTGCCGAGTTTATTATCGGCAATCTTAATGAGGATGGCTACTTGACAATTACTCCGGAGGAGATTTCTACTCAGCTTCAGGAAGATATAGAGCTGGTCGAGAAGATAAGGGGAAAAATTAAAATGTTTGATCCGCCGGGGTGTGGGAGTCTGACCCTAAAAGAAGCTCTTCTGGCTCAGATGGATTCTTTGAACCTCCAGGACGAGATTGCTCGGAAAATAATTTCGGATTATCTTCCTTATCTGGAAAAATCGGATGACCGGGAACTGGCTAATATCTTGGGCCTTTCGTGGCCAGAATTTAAAATGCACCTGGAAGTGGTTAAGAACCTTGACCCGGCCCCGGGCAGAAAATATGCTGAAGATAAGAACATTTATGTAGTCCCGGATATCTATGTAGTTAAAGAAAATGATGAATGGAAAGTTTATTTGAATGAAGAAGGCCTGCCCCGCTTGAGGCTCAACCAATATTATCATCAGCTTCTTCAGGCCGGACTTAGAAAGGATGAAGAGACCACCAGATTTTTAAAAGAGAAAATGAAACAGGCCCTCTGGTTTATAAAAAGCTTAGACCAGAGGAAGCGAACCATTTACCGGGTGGCCAAGTACATTGTTGACCGGCAGAAAGAATTTTTAGATAAGGGCCTGGATTACCTCAAACCGATGACCCTGATAGAAATCGCCAGAGAACTTGGTCTTCACGAATCGACTATCGGCCGGGTAGTGGCCAATAAATATATGATGACTCCGAGCGGGCTTTATCCTCTCAAATTCTTTTTCCATAAGTCGCTGAGTGGCGCCTATGGAGAAGAGATTTCTTCCCTGAGGATAAAAGAAAAAATTAAAAAATTAATAGAAAATGAGGATAAAGCTAATCCCTTGAGCGATGATGAAATAGTTGAGCTCCTGTCAAGAGAAAATATTCAGATTGCCAGGAGAACCGTGGCTAAATATCGAGGCCAGCTGAATATCCCTCCTTCTCATATAAGGAAAAAGAAATTTTTAATGGAGGAAATTCAATGATTGTAAACTTTACGGCCAGACATCTTGAATTAACAGATGAAATCAAGGAGTACTGTCAGAAAAGGTTAGGTAGAATGACCAAACTTCTGGTTGATGTCCAGGAGATAAATATCATCCTGAGCGAGCAAAAAAACAGGAAAAGAGCCGACTTGCAGGTCAAGCGAAAAGGCGAAGACTTTGTTATTTCTGAAGAAACCAATGATGTCTTTAATTCCCTCAATCAGGCTTTTGATAGCTTGGAAAAGAAGATAGTTAAAGAGAGACGGAAACTGATCCAGAAAAGACGTCGGGCCGCCAGTCGGGAGGTGCTGGGAGTAGCCACAGAATTAGAAGAAGCCACTCCCAAATT
>PNJE01000141.1 GCA_002877915.1 Candidatus Aminicenantota bacterium | reverse complement strand
GAATGCTGTGAACAATGGCTTTTAGCGTGCCGGTCCCTTTGCCGTGAATGATGCGCAGGTCATAAAGGCCGCGCCTCAGGCATTCCTCGATGTAGTCATTTACCAGCTCTTTGACTTCTTTCGGCTGAAAAGTATGGAGGTCCAGCACCCCGTTTATCGGCATCTCAACGATCTGTTCCCCGGGAAGATCCTGGTCTTCTTTTTCCCCTTGGTCAAAACTATTATGAGTGGGGCAGCTGATTTTGGTTGCTTTAAGTTCCGACTTTTTCATGGACGCCTCTTGACATTTAGCCGGCTAACTTTATGGTTTATGCCCTTGTTAAATTCTACCAAGAAACATAATGTGATTACCACCAAAAATTTAAAGGACGAATTTAGAGAAACAAATTTTTCTATCTTGCCGATAACTAATCTTTCTTTAATTTGTTGATACCAAATAATTTAATGCTCAGTGAAAAAAAATTCTTCAGTTGCTGGCCGGAATCATTGAAAGCGATAATTGGCCATTCACCTGCCTGGTCCTTTTCAGCTTGCTAACTAAAAAGTCTGGCCGTTAAGAAAATTAGGAAATATCTATTGTGTTTCGATTTTTTCGACGTCCCGATTTTTTGATTTTAGGGTTTCTAACTTCTATTTATGGTAAAAAATATAAGATGTCCCGAATTTTCGGATGTCCCAATTTTGTAGGGGAAAAATAGGAAAAATATAGAGTGTCCCGATTTTTCCACCGATTTTTCAGCCAGAGGCCCGGCGGAGCATGTCGGCATATTCCACCGGAAGGCCGCTCTGCTCGACCGCCTGGGCGGCAGCTTCTACCTCATAAGGTACGCGCACAATTTCATACTTTATGCCACCGTCCCAAAAATCAAGGAGGGCATAGCCTGCTCGCGGGTCTCCATCCTTAGGCTTACCAACGCTGCCGCTGTTGACCAAAATATACATACCCCCGGGCTTTGGCCTGGAAGTGGGCTGTCCGTCAGGCCCGGTTATTGTCTCCAATCCTTCTTCAACTATCATCTGACGAACGTAAGGAAGATGGGTATGACCGCAGGTGATGATGTCCACCTTTTCGTTTTCAAATAATCTTACCACCGAACCGGCCGGTCTTCAAACAGATACTCGTTGATTTTGCGCGGACTGCCGTGGACCATCAATATTTTTTTGCCATTTATAGTCAGGCTGAGGCGCTCGGGTAGGTTTCGCAAATAGGCTTTATTCTCGGGCATAACTCTTTCCTTAGTCCAGGCAATCGAGCGCTTTCCTAAGGCTTTCGAAAGCTCATCGCGGTAAGCACAACCGCAATCGTCCGAATCATTGCCTATCCCCTGGTCATAATTTCCCATGATAGTTGGAATTTGATGCTGGCGAATGAGGCTGATGACTTCATTGGGGTGCGCGCCATAACCCACCAGGTCACCTCCGCAGAAAGCCATATCCACCCCATGTTTCTTGATGTCCTCCAAAACCGCCTGCAAGGCAAACAAATTGCCATGAATATCAGAAAAAATAGCTATTTTCATTTCTTCTCCTTTTTTTATTTTTTTAGATTTATTTTACTAGGTTTATTTTACCGTCTCAGACCGAACATAAATTATCTAATAATTATCTAATTTCCATTTTTAAAAACCCAATTTTTGCTTTACTATAATCATTGAAATTCGGCCGGGGGTTGTTTCCTTATGAATAATAAGGATTTTATTAACACTACTGTTGACTCCATAAACTTTAAGGGCACGGGTGTCTTCCAGCGGTAAGCAGTAATCATAAAGACGCCTTAGGCCGTCTTCCAGCGTCGGCACGATTTTTTGAGCTCCAACCACCCAGATTACTTTGTTAGCTGCGGCCGCATATCCCGACAGTTGACTTCCGGTAGCTGAACCTATGACTATGCTTCCTGTTTCTGTCACCGCCTGGACACTACCCAACATAAATTCGGGGACAGCACCCATTTTGATCATCTCGCGCATTTCTTTTTTAGGGTCCATTTTCGCCAGCCTGGCCCTGACCGAGTTATAACGGGTTTCTACTTCCGCTAAAACGCCCAACTCATCGAGCGTAGCGGAGGTAGCGGTAAATACTTCCGCTCCCGGCGGAATTAATTCCCAGAGTTTTTTTCTGGCTTCTTCTCCGCTCTCGGCTACATAAGCCTTTATTCCATTTTTTCCCAGTGACTGAACCGTTCTTTCTATCTGCTCAGCAGAAGCGAGCCGGGCAAATTTCATATCGGGAATAAGTGTAGATTCTTTCATTTTTTCTCCTTTCCTTACCTGTATTTATCTTTGAGGCAAAATATTTAAATCTTTTACATACAGACCTATCAATTTCAATTTTCTGTGAAACTGATTTTTGCTTCTCCCATTCTCAGTTTAACTGTTGAGTTTCTGCTGGTTATCTTCATTCTTTGGCGAGATCTTTCTCATAATTTTCCTGATTTTCCAGAGCCGGGTCCTCTTGATTTAGAGAGCCTGATTCCTCGGCTTCTACCTTTTGCTCTTTCTTTATCTGGACAATATATTTTTTCGAGGGTTCAAGCAGCTGCTGAATTTCCAAGCAGGCATTGCTCAGGGCACTCGAACTTGTCTTCCGCTGGCGATAGCATATCCACCCCCGGTTTTCCATGAATAGGAAGAGGCGGTCGAGAGCAAACAAACCTCCTCCGATTAATAGAACCAATAATGCTATTTTGAACATCACCCTATCTTTTTATACATCTTACCCTAAAATCCTCAATAAAGCACCACTATTTGCCATTAGCTTACTACATCCGACCAGGTCTGTGGGAATATTTAATCGCCAGAAATTTTTTTAAGCCGATGAATTAAAATTACTCACCGCTGAGAACGAGCGGGAAAAGGCAAGGGTTGACATCAATCTATCTAATTTATTATCAATATGATAGCTAATTTTTGGTCAAACTGGACTGATAATAATAATTTTCAGTGCTACCAGCTTTTTCAAAAATTGGAAAAATATAGGGTGTCCCGATTTTTTATACATTAAAGCGAATCGAAAGAATGTCTCCGTCGCGCACGATATAATCTTTGCCTACCAGCTTGAAATGCCCGTTGCTGCGCACAGCTTGGTCTGAGCCTGCTTCTATCAAGTCGAGGTAATGGAAACACTCGGCGGCGATAAAACCGCGAGCCAGGTCCGTATGGATTGTGCCGGCGGCCTCGAGCGCAGTGGCGCCTCGCTTTATATTCCAGGCTCTCACCTCATCCTCACCGACGGTGAAAAAGCTGATATAGCCCAGGGCTTCATAAGCCAGAGCGGTCAACCTGTCTCGAGCTGATTCCTTTATGCCCATGTCTTGCATAAAGGCCCGGGCTGATTCCTCATCAAGCTGAGCAAGCTCAAGTTCAAACTGGCCAGCAAATTCTATCGCTCGATACTTCAGGCTTATTTCCTGGAGCACGGCTTCATTTTTACCGAAAGAACATTCATCTGAATTGAGGATAACAATGGCTGGTTTTCGGGTTAAGAATTGAAAACAGCGGATAGCCAGTTCCTGGCTCTGGTCAAGTTCAAGTTCGCGAGCCGGCTGACCATTGTTCAGGGCTTCAGCCACTAAGTGCAAAGCCTGCTCTTCTATTTTCTGAGCCGGGGTCAAAATACCCTTCTTGGTGTTGTTAGCAATCTTTTCGAGCCTCCTTTCGGCGATGATTAAATCAGCCAGCAGCAATTCTTCTTCAATCTTTTTTAAATCTTCAAGCGGGTGTGGGTCGCCCTGAAAATCGCTTTTAAAATTCCTGAGGATAATGGCCAGAGCCTCAACCGTCCGGGCAAGCTTCATCAACTCGCCAGAAAAAGCATCAGCCCGGCAGTCTCCTTCATTGAGGCCAGCCAGGTCAACAATATCTATCGTCGGGTAAACCTTTCGCTTTGGCTTGTAAATCGCCGCCAATTTTTCCACCCGTTCATCGCCCACTTTGACCGAAGCCAGGTTTGGCCCAACCCGTTGAGTAGAAAAGGCTGAGATGGCAGCTGACGAGCCGGTCAGGGCGTTAAACAGAGTAGTTTTGCCTGATTTTGGCAAGCCAATAAACCCAATTTTCATCTTCTTTTCCTCCAGGATAAGGCTTGAGTCAACAAGCCTGCGTAATGATGCTTGGCTTTCTTTGCTATAGAAGTTTTTTGAGCTGAAAAAAGCCTAAGGAAATTCTGCTTATATCAATTATCAGTAGCTAAATTTAATATCCAGACGCTGGCTAAGGATTCAAGCCTTTCCTGCTTCTTTCATACTGCTTTGAAAGTCTTATCATCACTTTTCATTAAATTGAGCGTAAAGTATAGCAGAAAAGCCTCCTTCTGTCAGCTCAACTGCCTGTTACTTTCTTGTAGCTTGACAATTTCATTTCGTATCAATAAATTAATTTCCGGGAGCTGAAGGCGATGAGGAGGGTCAGGTTTAATTTGAGCTCACCTTTGTTGCTGACCTTATGCCTTACCCTTATCTTGGCCGCTGGATCAGCCTGCCGGAACCCATTCTCTCCGCTTGAGGACATTGACCGTATTCCCGAGGTGCTGATGGTCAATAGCGCGAAAATCACTATGGAGGTGCATTTATACTTAGATTTAATGCCGGGCGCACACCCTGAAGGGCCGCCGCTTCACATAGTTGTTTTTTTAAAGGCTGAAGGGTTGGACCGATTTCCTGATTATATTGGAGCCGACAAAGTCTGGGTGACCAACGGGACAGAGACCTGGACCACCCAGCTCACCAATGAAGAACGTCCCTATAGCCAGGCCGAGCCCAACAAGATTGCTTTTTCTGCCAGTGGCGGCCCGAAATGGGAAGTGGGTACCAAGGCTGACGTCGTCGTCAGGGTCATCGTCTCGGGCAAAGGAGACCTGTACCTTAGATCCCTGAACAATATCGTGGGGGCGGTCTGGTAGATTTTATGACTGTATAAACAGATTAGAACTTTGTGTCGTAGCATCAATGGGAAAGGCATGATAAGGGCCAAGGAAAGCTGCAAACTAAAGCCAGTCGGCCATAAGACTTTAAATTATAAATATAAATAAAAGGGGGTGACAGGCAATGATTTGGAAGCTGTTTGTTGCTAATGGCTCGCAAAGATCAGAGAACCGACCTGGCGGCAATATTAAAGCCCCGGTTGCAACGTTATTGGTGATATCCTGGGTGCTCATCCTTCTGCCGTTTCTGATGGACAACCTTGCGCCCGCCGCTCAAAAACCTCTATTAAATCTGGTTACGGAGCTGACTATCGGCCAGGAAAGCGGCGACGAAAACCAGATGTTTGGCGCTATTAGCTATGTTGATACAGACGCCAGGGGAAACATTTACACGGTCGATTACAAGAATCGGCAAGTAAAGATTTTTGACCGAAACGGAAAATTCTTGCGCCAAATCAACGTGCCGGGGGGACAGGGACCGCAGGAATTGAACCAGATAAGCGGACTGGCGGTGACAGCTTCGGGCCAGCTCTTTCTCAACGGCGACCGGAAAATGATTGTCTATGATGCAGCCGGAAATTTTCTGCGCACGTTTCTGGTCGGGTTTCATATCAGTTGCATTAGGTCGGCAGGTGGCGAGGAAATAATTGGCATAGGTCCGAATGAGGGAAAGATTCTCCATGTTTTTAATTCTGAAGGCCAGTTGCTGGCTTCTTTTGGTGACCTGCTGGAAGTTCCCAAGGAATTCGAACCAATGAAGATGATGCCCATGTTCGGAGCGCCATTGCTCTTTTCTGCCTCCAAAGACGGTCGGATTTTTGTCTTGAATCCCTACCGCTACGAAGTCCTGGTCTTCAAAGATAAAAAACTCGAAGCCACCTTGAGCGGCTCTAATGAGATCTACGAGCCGTTGAGCCAGAAAGGTCGGTCTTTTATTTCTACTGCAGCCATAATCCTTCCGGCTGGGAAATACCTGCTCGTTTACCTTGAATCATACAAGAACAAAGACCATGTGGCTGACCTTTTTCTCAAGGGAAAACAGGTGGGGAGCTTGAAGCTTCCGGGAGAGCTAAAAGCCTGCGATTACCAGGGAAAACTCTATTTCGCCATGCAAGAAGAATATCCGAAGCTCATTCGCTGTGCGGTAAGTGAGAAATAATCAATTCTTGGTTTACCTATATGAACTCCATATTTATTAATGATCATAATTTGAATAAAGCGAAGACCCATTCGAGATTTTCTTGTTGAGCTGACCCCTGAAATCAATCGAGTCCTGGTCTTAAAACCAGAAGGGGGCCTGAAGAACGGAAGCTAAATTGGCCGCATTTTGATCAAGATAATTATGATTAAGGAGAAACAAGGAAGATTTAATTTGACCTAATGGCCCAGGATTAAGAAAAAATCGGATAAATGTAGGGCGTCCCGATTTTCAAGAAAATAGGAAAAATCTAGGGTGTCCCGATTTTTTTATTTTACACGCCACGAAGGTGTCTGGCTAATGAAAGCCGTTCTGTTTTAAAATGGGGAGGATGAAAAGCATTTAAAGCCAACCCATCACAGGAGGTAAAAAATGTCCTGGAGAAATAGCCAATTTAACCGCTTCCGATTAGCTAAAAGTCTCAAATTGACTATAAGCCTGGCTTTAGTAATACTTTTATTTAATTTCGTAACACCAGCCGCCTTGGCTATGCGGGCCAGCACGGTCAGCCCCGACCATCATGATTTTAGGTCTGCTTTTTCAGCCGGCGCCGTTAGCTCCAGCTCTAATGACCTCAGATCTACTCTTCCCGCCAGCTATAAAAATTTTCCTTATCTTCAAGCTAAGGCAACTTTTGACCCGGCCAAGGCTGAAACTCAAGTCAAGGTCGGCTTATTCGGCATCGGCCTCAACACTTACTGGGGTCAGTTTTCTGGCCTGCGGGAGCGCCTGGAAGGCTATCTTAAAAATATCGAAAAAAGGCTCGGTTCAACCGGCAACTGTCAGGTCGTCTCAGCTGGACTGGTCGACACAATAGAAAAAGCCCGGCAGGCAGCAGTGCTTTTTAAATCCAGTAACGTCAGGATAATTTTTCTTTATGTTTCAACCTATGCCTTATCTTCCACCGTCCTGCCTGTCGTCCAGGAAGCCAAGGTCCCGGTGGTGGTCCTCAACCTGCAGCCAGCGGCCGCTATCGATTACCAATGGTTCAACTCACTCGGCGACCGAGGGAAGATGACCGGCGAATGGTTAGCCTTCTGCCAGGCCTGTTCTGTGCCGGAAATTGCCAACGTCTTCAATCGCTCTGGTGTTGATTTTCACCTGGTCACTGGAACAATCAACGACCCGGAAGCCTGGCAAGAAATAAGCGAATGGGTCGAAGCCGCTCAAGTGGCTGATGTCCTGAGATGGACTAACCTCGGAATTCTCGGGCACTACTACAACGGCATGCTCGACGTTTACTCCGACCCGACCCAATTAGCGGCCAGCTTCGGC
>PNJE01000166.1 GCA_002877915.1 Candidatus Aminicenantota bacterium | reverse complement strand
CATCTTGACCATTTATTTTTTTGATAATTTTTCCTATTTTTTATTTTTTCTATAAATTCTATTTGCCCATTTATTTATTGATAAAGTTTTTTGTCTCGGCTAAATTCTGTAAATTTTTTAACCTCTTAAATCAATCTCCGGAGCCTACTCCTTGGCAGAAAAAGTGCCCTTGGCCCTTAGCTGGCTGTTTTCCATCATCATTTTGCCCCGGCTGAGGACGTATTGGAGCTCAAGTGATCGATTAAAAAGTAAAATATCAGCCTCACTACCATTTATAATTTTGCCCTTCCCGAAGAGCCGGTAAAAGCGAGCGGCATTAGTGGAGAAAACCTGGGCAGCTTCCTTTAGAGTTAAAATTCCATCCTGAACTACCTTCTGGAAAGCCCGCAGAAAATCTTTTTGGCTGGCTACCGTGAGGCCGATTAGTTGACCCTGTTTATCAAAAACTGGCAGGCTCCCGTTAGAATCAGAGCTTACCGTAACCTGGGTTAATGGAAGGCCAGCTTGTTTAATCTGACCTAAGGCTTCGACCACACTGATTTCTTCCTCATCCACTGGTTCAGGTCCAGTGGTGAGGTCAATATAACCTCCAAGCTTTACCCACTGGAGTCCCTGTTCAAAAAGCCTTCTATTACGGTTTATGTGGGTTGGAATCACCTGGGTAACGGGTATTTCGGTCTCTTCAACCATTCTGAAAAAATATTCGAGGCCACGCCGGCCGTCGCCTAAGTGAAAATGAGCCACGCCGGCTTTTCCGCCTAACATGCCACCCAGGCGACATTCAGCCACCAGGTGCAAGAATTCTTCAAAAGTCGGCTGGCTCGATCGATGGTCAGAAAGGGCAATCTCGCCGGCTCCGATTACCTTATCAATCAAAGCGATATCTGAACGAACGCTCCCGGTGATGGTTGGAGTGGGCAGGTTGTAGGCTCCAACAAAAATCCAGGTGCTGAGTCCTTCTATTTCCAGCGCTCTGGCCTTCGCCAGAAGCGAAGAGGGATGCCTGGTAAGGCTGTCAGTGCCAAGGCAACCGATTACCCCGGTAACGCCGCAGCTCAGGCAGTCTTCCACGCGAATTTCTGGCGCTCTGGTAGCCGGGCCACCCTCACCCCCGCCTCCGGTGATGTGTACGTGGGGGTCAATAAAACCAGGAACCGCCAGTAGGTCTGAACCATCGATAACCTCAATTTCTATTCCCTTAATATTTATTTTTCCTGGCTCTTCCAGAGCAGCAATTTTTTCTCCAGCTATGAGGATATCCTTTCTACCCTGCCCATCTGGTCCAAAAATATTCGTTTTGGTTATTAATTTGAACATTTCATCTCCACTCAAATGATTTTAATTTGAATTTATGAAAACCAGTCTTCATTTCCAGAATAAATTAACACTCTTCAAGTGCCCCTGACAAGAAAATTAAATCCGTGTTCGGAGTTTTCATTTTTTCCAAGGATAATATCAATAATTTCAAAAATGACTTAAAATTATATGGTAACAAAAGGGAAATAAACACTATGGGCTTCTTGGTCGTATGATTTACGAAGGTGAAAGAAGATGTAATTAGAAAATATAAAATTTCAGGTACCAGGACCTGAATGTTAGAAAAGAAACAGCTTCTGGATTTTGTGGAAAAGTATGGAGATGAAGTGATGTATTTTGCCTTGAGCCTGGTAAAAAATCGGCCTGATGCCGAGGATGCCTGCCAGGAAATGCTGGTTCAAATGATTAGACATAGCGAAAACTTTGATGGAAACAGAGACATTAAGAATTGGGCTTTTACCATACTTTACCGGAAGTGCCTGGACCAGCTTAAGAAACGCCGCCGCTTTTTAAATTTCTTTGAGCGAGCCGCCGAGGCCTGTCCAGCCCGGAAAGAGGACGGGCCAGAAAATTCTATCCAAATGAGGTTGCCTGAATCTGTCCTTAACCGGCTCAAACCAAAGGAAAAAGCTTGTTTGCTGCTTTGGGCCAAGGAGGGTTATAACACGGAGGAATTAGCCCATATTGTTGGCTGTGCTCCGGGCACTGTCCGGGTCCACCTTTTTCAGGCCCGGAAAAAATTAAAAAAGTTAATGGAGAGGGGAAATGAAAAGAAGGTTCTGGTGTCATCTGGTTGATCTTAGCTGGCGGCTGATTCCAGTTGCCGGCTTAAGATGTTGGTTGCTCCGGGTGCACCTCGACCATTGCCTTGACTGTCAGAAAAGGCTGGTCACCCAGGAAGAGGCCCGGAGGTTGCTTTTTCCCTTAAATAATCTTTGGTCTGAAGGACTGCTAATCAGGGCGGAAACCCTGGCCAGGCAGGATGATCCAAATACTGAGTCCTCTTCAGTTAAAAGAGGCGGCCGATGGTTGAGGCGAATTTATGCTGGGATTACTGCCCTGATTATCACTTTTCTGATGTCCGGATTCGCCTGGCATCTTGCCAGCCAAAAGGGAAAGGACTATACCCTTCAAAAATTTGATACTGAAAAAACGAAAACAGTATCAAATGTATCAATAAATTATCTTCAGGCCAGGGGGCATCCAGCCGCCGCTTATATTTTTCAAACTGACGAACCAGAGATGATCATTATCTGGGCAGAAGCAGTTAACTAATTTATTCAATTTTATTTTATTTTAATCTGATGAGCGGAGATCAACATGAAAAAGATAAAAAAATTATCGATAGTGGGAATATTAATTATTGTTCTGCTGCCTGCCTCAGGTTTACAGGCTCAAAACCAGAAATCAGCAAAAGAGAAGACGCCACTGGCTGAACTGAAGCTCAAGGTATTTGAAGGAATCCGGGAAGGGCGGGTGGAGCCGATCAAGGCGGTAACTTCTTCTTTTTGGCAATATACTCTCTCGGCCAGCATTAAGGGTGAAGACACCTCGGAAAAAGAAGAGAGCCAGCTCCAACGGGTTTTTAATCTCAAGGCTGTTAGGTTGCTGACTGAAGCCAACCTTAGCTGGACTCAAATCGGGGCCAAGGATTTTCATATTTTTCAGCTCGACAACAAAGAATATGCCATCATCATTACTCTGGTTCGAATTGACCATCCTGAGAAAATAACCGGCCGAATTGAGGTGATGGAACAGAATGGGGAAATGAAAGTTAGCCTCCTTGATTCAGAATTATCACTTTATAAAAATGTCATTACCACCTTAGGCTTTGAGGACAAATCTGGCCAACCTTATTTCCTTTCGCTTAAGGTGCAGAATATCAGGCCGGTGGGTATAGCTGTTATCCCGATTGGCGGGGAAAAGGTTGAAGTTACTCCAAAAGTGCCGGCGGGCGGAGCAACAGGAGGGGTAATAGGATCACAGTCTGTTGAGTCATTACTGTTTATTGATGCCGTCCGGGCGATAGGGGAAATAAAACCGCCAAAGCTTATCAAAAAGGTTGATCCCGTTTACCCGGAAGAGGCCAGGAAAGCGGGAGTGGAGGGAATTGTGATTCTCGAAGTAACCACTGACCAATTCGGCCGGGTAGCCAGTGTCCGGGTGCTGAAGTCAGTGCCTTTGCTCGACGAGGCGGCTATTGATGCAGTCAAGCAATGGGTTTATGAACCGGTCATAATAGATGGTAAACCGAAGCCCATAGTTTTCACTGTCACGGTGAATTTTCAGCTAAAGGAAAAATGACTTAATGATTTAAGGAAAAGAACAGTTTGAAAGATAAGAGATGCGGTTTAGCCATAATTTTTATGGCTCTTAGATAATTCCAATACATTTCTTCAGAGGAAAATTAGAAATGTAAAAAGGCTAATGGAGATAGAGCCTTCTAACACTCCACAAAAAGAAGTCTCCTGGAAAGCGAGTTAGGTCGGGCGCCTCCTTGATTATATCTTTGGTTTCATGATGGTAATTTGGCATTCCTTTAATGGCCAGCTATTGCTTTTTCTTCTGGTGTGGACTTCTCCTTCTTCCAAATAATCATTGTATTTTTTAGAGGTAATGACTGATATTTTTTGAAATCAAAAAAATTCTGGGTTAGAATATAAAGCTCATGCCAAGAACGTTTGAAGAAGAGTTAAAAAGTTTTGAAAAAGTAATCCAAAGATTAAGCAGTCTGGCCCTCTTCCCCAAAAAGCTGGTGATCAAAGGAGCGGAGAATTTTGTCAAGGAGGGGCCCAATATCATAGTTGGAAATCACGTTGGCAGTTATAAAGATGTGGCTGTTTTATTTAAAACGGTTCCGCGTCCGATTTTTTTTACCGCCAATAAAATGATTTTCAATAAGGAAGAATTCAGCTTCCTGGTTAAGAAACACCTCTATCGTAGCCTGAAAGATGCTGGATTGGTTGTCCATTTCCTATTAGCTCCATTTTTTTCCCTTTTTGTTCGTTATATCTCGGGTAACATCGCCAAAGTCGGCTATATCCCGGTGGACCTTTATGCCGGGCGGGCCGAAGCTGTTAAAAAGTGCGAGGAATACCTCAGGCAGGGTCGGGCTATAATTGCCCTTCAAGGTAGAGGGCATTTTAATGATGCCGATCCCAATCCTTATGTTTCCCGCTTCCGCCATGGGGCGGCAGTTATGGCTTTTGATCTATTTAAGGAATTTCGCCTGGATGTACCGGTCACACCAATGGCTATTTTTGGGACCCACATCCCGTTTGGAGTCCCGGCCAAGATCTGGGTCAATGTTGGCCCGCCGCTTCGGATCAGCCATTATTGGTCAGATAAAGGTAGTGAGACAGTTGAAAATTTCAGGCGGGCGCTGGAAACAACGGTCAATAAGCTATTTATGCAGATTTTAAGGGAACGTTAAGCAGATGATTATTCAACTTTAGTTTAATTAAAGGAGACAGAAAATATGTTTAAAGGACATCCCAAGGGATTGATTGTCGCGTTCTTTGCCAACATGGGCGAAAGATTCGGATTCTACACGATGGTCAGCATTTTTGTTCTTTTCATGCAGGCTAAATACGGATTGAGTTCTGGCACTTCCGGTTACATTTATGGGATTTTTATGTTCTGTGTTTATTTTTTCCCGTTGCTCGGTGGGTATTTAGCTGATCGAGTACTTGGCTATGGGAAAACTATCAGCCTTGGTCTGGTGGTAATGTTTATCGGATATTTGATGCTGTCTCTTCCTACCCGATTTGAAACAGGCTTTGTCTTGGTCCTGGCTGCCCTGGCAGTTATCGCCCTCGGAACGGGATTATTCAAAGGAAACCTGCAGGCTCTGGTCGGCAACCTTTATGATGATCCAAAATATAGTTCCCTCAGAGACCGAGCCTTTAACATTTTTTACATGGGGATAAACATCGGAGCGATGTTTGCGCCTTCGGCTTCAGAAAAGGCTTGCAACTGGATTCTGTCCAGGAACAATTTCAGGTATGATGCCCGGATTCCGGCCCTGGCTCATGATTTTCTTAAAGGCAAGCTGGCTGATGTTTCGCAATTCCTGGCGGTGGCCAAAGAACAGAATCCTTCCATTACCTTTGATAATCTAAAGTCGTTTGCCGAGAACTACCTGAGCACCTTGAGTAAATCGTATCATTTTGGTTTCGGCCTTGCCTGTATCAGCTTGATAATTTCCATGCTGATTTTCTGGGGATTTAGAAAATACTACCGGAAAGCTGATGTAACCGAAAAACAGAAGGCGGCCTCAGCCGAATTAAAATCACAGGTAGTGGAACTGACGCCAGAACAGACCAAGGAAAGATTGGTCGCCCTGGGACTTGTTTTCTTCGTGGTCATTTTCTTTTGGATGGCTTTCCAGCAATCGGCTGTCAGTATGACCTTTTTTGCTCGAGATTATACCGTGCCCCAGGTTGATAAGCTGACCAATCTCTGGTTTGATCTGACCGGCTTGATTCCTTTGTACTTAGCCCTAACTGGACTTTATTTTTTGGTAAAGAGAAATGCTTCCAAAGGCTCACGAATCGGAGGAGGATTAACTTTAATCGTTTTTGGAGCTTTAACTTACCTGCGATATCGAACTTATCCTGATGTAAATCCATTTCAGCCCCAGCGCTTTCAGCATTTTAATCCCTTCTTCATAGTTTCTTTAACTCCAATAATAATTGCCCTTTTTGCCTATCTAAATAAGAAAGGGAAGGAGCCTTCAGCTCCAAGAAAAATTGGCTACGGCATGCTATTGACTGCAGCCGCCTTTTCTATTTTGGTAATAGGTTCATTGAGATTACCCAGCCCGGCAGCTCTGGGTGGTCAGGTGGCTCCTCCCCAGTATCAAGTTTCTGTTTACTGGTTAATAAGCACCTATTTCCTGTTGACGGTGGCTGAACTTTTCCTGAGCCCGATGGGCATCTCATTTGTCTCACGGGTAGCCCCGCCCAAATACAAAGGCTTGATGCAGGGAGGCTGGTTTGCCGCTACCGCCATCGGCAATTATCTTGTGGGTGTGGTCGGCTGGTTATGGATGAAGGTTCCGCTGTGGGCTCTATGGTCGATTCTGGTGGTGGCTTGTTTGCTTTCGGCTGCTTTTATGTTCAGCATAATGAAAAAATTAGAAAAAGTTGCTGCCAGCTGAGCGGAACTGGAGACATAATCTCGCTAAGAGCCCAGTTGCTCGGGCAGAGAATTTCTGAAGATCATATAAAATAAAATAAAAACTTTCGTCTGAAATAAGCACCCGGGATTTATAGGAAGGAAGCTTAATGATGAACTGATAGAGAAATTCTTCCGGTGTGGGCCAGGACCAGCTCAAGGAAGATGGCCACCTGCCAAGGCTTGAAAATAAACAAAAAGGATAATAGCTCTAAAAAGATCAATGGAAGCGAAATTTCACCAGAAATTGGTTAAAATGAGAAAAGAATGAAAAAGCTTTTATTTTTTATTTGGCTTTTGGTGATGAATTTTTCTTTTTCTGTTTCTCAACCGGCTGAATATCCAGCCCCAGGTGGCGGCCGGGGCAGTTTTATTTTTAACCTTGAAAATGATGTCTGGCTGCAGCGAGACGATGGTTATACCAACGGAATAGGCTTTACCTGGGTGTCGCCGCCGCTTAGGGAAAAACAAAAGTCTGGCTTATTAAGATTTTTATATCGGTTGAATATCAACCTTTTGGGAGATGATAATCAGGTCAATAAAAACTCTCGCCTATCAGCCAGCCACCAATCAGAAAGATGGGTGGCAATTTCCCTGACCCAGGGAACATTCACCCCGGCCGATTTGTTTGAATCGCAAGTTATTCGAGATGATCGTCCCTATGCCGGTCTTCTTTATGGTAGCTTATCTCTAATAAGAAATACCGGGCAACAGCAAGACAGTTTCGGAGCCGCCGTTGGAGTAATAGGCCCAGCCTCCTTGGCAGACGCAGCTCAAAAGTGGCTTCATCGAACTTATGGCTGGGTTGAGCCACAGGGATGGGCAAACCAGCTTAAAAATGAACCAATTTTTGAATTATGGTTTGGACGTCTGTGGAATTTAACTGACCTTTCAGAAGAAGGCGACCACTCATCCTGTCGACCCGCAGTTAAAATGGGTCTGAGCGGACAGGTTGGTAACCTGACCACTGCCATCGGTACAGTTCTTGATTTGAAATTTGGCCTGAATCTTAAGCCTCAAAATGAAGCTTTTGTTCCCTCGCCTTTGTTTAACCAATTAAATCTATTAAATACCACCAGGACGTCCATTTACGCTTTTTGCCGGCTGGAAGGAAAACTCATTTTTCATAACCTTCTTCTTGAAGGAAATACCTTCCAGAGCAGCCCTGAGGTTGAGGCCAGGGCTCTTTATGGTCAGCTGACCTCTGGGATGGTCTATCAAAGCCAACAGGCGGTCCTGGGCTTCTATGCGGTTTTAAGGACTAAAGAATTTAAAGGTCAGCGCTATTTCGATCCTTATTGTGGTTTGATAATAGGTTTCAATTTATGAATCAGGCAACTTGAGGGGAATTTAATAAAGTCTGATAAGGGAATACTATTTTATAGCCTGATTATAAAAATAACTATTTTTGTGAGCTAAATACTTGTCATTTTACCGAACGACTGTCAATCGGCGCAGGAAAAAATAAAGAGGGAAACCCAGGAGGAGAAAAATTGACCCGAGGAGCGCTTGCCTCGGTTGAGATAAAAGCACGCTTATGGTAACGCTGAGCAGAAAAAATATAAAAACCGCAGGCAGGAATGGGTAAAGAGGAATCTTAAATCCCTTATAGGATGACTCGCTCTTTCGGGCTGGCCGCCTCAAGATGAAAATAGTGGAAGCCACGACGGCAATACCCAAGCTATCTAAAAACATAACGTAGTTGACGATATTTTCGAAGGTCCGGAGGAAAACGAGGCTTAACAAAATGAAAGCTCCCAGGAAAAGTAAGCCAAATTCTTGAACTTGAGTCCGGGGATTTATTTTCTTGAAGATAGCCGGCAGGGTCCGGTCCTCAGCCATCGCTAAATAGGTGCGGGGAAGCTGCATCAGAATAGCGTTGAGAAATCCTGTTGAGAAATCCTAAGGCCGAAAGGAAAATGGCTATGGAAACCAGGTTGTCGCCGAGGGGACCAAAAATTACTCCAGCTGTTTCAGCAGCCACGAGTTTAGAAGAAGCCATGCCTGAAAGTCCGAGGGTTTTCCAGTAAGCCAGGTTAATTAAAAGATAACAACTGATGACTATGAGCATACCTGAGATAATGGCTAAGGGCATTTTTTTGGGCGATTCCTTTATATCGGCCCCAAGGTTGATAGTCTGTTGATAACCGCCATAGCTGAAAAAAACCGAAATAAATCCAAGACCAAGAGCAGCCCACCATGAATTCTGCAGGGGAAGAGAATCTGCCAGGACAGAGGGATTGGTCCTGGCACTCAGAAGAGCTGCCGTAGCCAGAAAAATGATCAATATAATTTTCGACAGGCTCAGAATATTCTGAGTCCAGGCACCAGATTTTATGCCAAGATAATTTAAAACCAGGAGGACAGCCACCATTAAAAGGGCGATAAAAAGAGTATTCTGGGAAGTTCGAGCCTGGGGTGGTAGGATTACGGGCGAAATATATTCGGCTCCTATCAGGGCGACGCCGGCTCCGCTGGCTGTATTAATTATGAAAATGTTAGCCCAGTTGAGCAAAAAAGCCAGGAGTGAACCATAGCTGGAGGCCACTACTTTATAATAGGAGCCGGGCTCGGAGAATCGGGCCCCTATTTCCGCAAAGGTCAAAGCACCAAAAAGGGTTATCAAGCCTCCTGCTCCCCAGGCAGTGAAAAAAAGAAGGGGAGTTCTGGCGACCGATGCTACCATAGCTGGTGTCCGGAAGATGCCAATGCCAATGACCAGACTTACGACGATCATAGTCACATCAAAAGTGCCCAGCTTAGCTTTAATCATTGTCTGTTACGCCACTGGCTGCCTTTTTAATTTTTGTTCATATAAGAATACAAAGGCCTAATTCTTTTTCTTAATGGCCTTTTTAAGAAAAAAGCTGGAATACATCTCGCCTTTTCCAAAGATAAAAAATGGCCCAGAAGCAAAATAGCAGGCTGGGTACGACTAAGCTCAACCGGAAAAGTCCAGTCAAACCTGTTACCAGTAGAACATCAAACAACCACATGCCAATCCCGATAAGGGCAAAGATGTAACCGGTCTTTTTAAAGCGCAAAAGTCCGTAAGAGCTGATGATAAGGATAGCAGAGAGAATAAGATCCGGAATAGCGAAGGCATTATAAAGATTATCGGGGACTGGTAGAGTATTTGGGAAACGATGAGCCAGGAGGTGCCCGAGCCAGAATGATATGGTCATTAAAGCGACAAACAGATTAATAACCGCAATGATTACCAGACCGAGAATAAATTTTTTTCCCTTATCCATGATTACCTCAAGTAATAGAATACACTATCTGGCCGGTAAGAGGGAATAGAATAGAACAGGATTAGAAAGCTACCGGCTAAAAACCTGGCTTCAGAAGAAAACGAGAGGCCTGACCTAAATGAGGCCCGCACCTTGCCTGCGCCTTTTCTCAACTTGTTAAATAAAACTATAAGGCAAAGTTCGGGCCCGAGCTTTTGGCCGGATTTATTGATTTAGCCTGGAAGCTTGGACTCCTTAAAGATATTAGCTTGATTAATAACTTCAACTTTAGGGGTTTAGAATTTATTTAGAGAAAATTAGGCCAAGCTGATTTTTCAAGAATTGTCGGGCGATAGTTTCTAATCCCGGCTAAGCAGGTGAGACTTTATTAAAAAGTCAGGAATTGAGCTGATGGAGGTGAGATGGAGAGCTAAATTCCTTTACAAATATTTAGACCACTTCCGTTTTAATTCCTTGGATCTAAAATTTATAAATTAAGGTAAGGTCCATTATTTATTAAGATCAAAAAGAGTTTGTTTTTCTAAAATAGGGCAAATAATCGTGTAATAAGGTTAGAGGACCGTCTTTTGATTTTGAATAAAAACAGAGTTCTTCAAGGCTTTTTACTTAGATAGATGAAAAAGAGCATTTTTCCCTTTAACCTTGAACTTAAATGGAATCATTTAATCAGAAAAAATAATCCAGGTTAATAGTTTTATCATAAGAGAAGCTGAGTAAATTTAATTCAGTTGTGGAAAAAATGACTAACTGAAGGAATCAGCTTTAGCCTCCTAAAGGAATTTAGCTTGGCTGAGAGAAATTAAATCTGAGGTTATTCTTTATCCAGACCTTTATTAAACACTGCCGTCAGGAATCGCCGGTCGCGTTCAGAAAGAGCCAAGCGGCCAAAAAGGTCGTAGAGCAAGTTGGTCACATGCTCTCGGTTAGTGTCGTGCATAAAACCTCGTTTTTCTAACTTTTTCAAGATTAATTCCAGGCAGTCAGCTTGTTCTTTCCGCGGTATGGGAGGCGGAGCCTGCGCCACTAAGCGAGAGCTGGATTCCCTGAACAAAGTATAAAGGGTAATCAACACGGCTGCGGCCAGGTTGTAAGAGGGCTGGCGGCTTACCTGAGGGATGGAAAAGACAAAGTTGACCTGACGCAGCTCGGCGTCGCTCAGTCCGGTTCTCTCGTTTCCAAACACTAAGCCTATTTTTGTTTCTGGCGAGTAAGTTTTAATCCTCAAAACAGCTTCATCTATGGTTATAATTTTGTAAGCTTTCCTGGAGCGTGCCGTTGAACCAAAAACTAAGTTCAGGTCGGAGACTGCTTCCGCTAAAGAATCAAAGAAGGTGGCATTTTTCAGGATGTCTGTCGAATGGACGGCAGTTTTCAGGGCTTCTGGACCCAGCTCCGGCTGGCCAACTATCCGCAGTCGGCTAAACCCAGTATTTTTCATCGCTCTGGCTACTAAACCGACGTTAAACCCGAGAGCAGTCGAGCCGGTCGTCTTCAGCCACATAAGGAAGCTTCATAAGATTATTATATCTTATTTGGCTGAAGCCGCGTAGGAATCTTATTTTGTGAGTTAAAGTTTGGGCTTTCCCGCCTTTCCTTCTTACTCTTTCCTTCTTATTATTGCGGTTAGCAATGCGAATTTAACGGGGGCAAAATTCTTAAAAAGTTTGAGTTTCCTTGAATTTAAACCCTTTTTTTTCAAATAGTTCGAGGCAGTGCCTGACTACTCTTTCGTCATACAACTTTCCGGCGTTGTTTTTAATTTCTTCCAAGGCTTTGTCCAGGCCTAAGGAAGGCCGGTATGGTCGGTGAGAGGAGATAGCTTCCACCACATCAGCCACGCTTATTATCCTGGCTTCTAACAAAATTTCCTCGCCCTTTAAACCACGTGGATACCCAGAGCCATCCATTTTTTCGTGATGCTGATAGACGATTTCAGCCAGCGGCCAGGGGAATTCAATATCCCTGAGGATTTCGTAACCGACGGTGGGATGGGTTTTGATTAATTCCATCTCGATGGCCGTCAAACGCCCAGGTTTGTTTAAAATTTCTGGCGGGATGGCAATTTTACCTAAGTCGTGAATCATGGAGGCTAATTTCACCGCCTGAACACGCGAATCGTCGAGGTTCATTTCTTTAGCAATGGCTTCAGCCAGCTCGCCTACTTTTTCCTGGTGACCGGCTGTGTATGGGTCTCGGACTTCGGCTGTTCGTGCGACGGCCCTGACTATTCCATTAAGTGTTTTTTCTAAATTTTTTTCGGCCTGCTTTCTTTCACTGATATCCAAGATGATAGTTAAAAAACTTTTCTTGCCTCCTACTTCAACCAGCTGCAAATGAGCTTCTACTGGATAAGTAGAGCCATCCTTTCTCCGATGGTAAGTTTCAAAAACCTGCTTTTTCTTACTTCCATAAAGCAGTGGCTGCAATAAAGCTCGAAAACCAGTTTGGTCGAATTCAGGTTTTAGGTCCAAAGGGGTCAGGTTCAGCATTTCTTCCAGAGTGTAGCCGGAGTTGACCAAAGCGGCTTGGTTGACGTAGGTGAATCTTAAAGAATTTGGGTCAAAAATATAAATCTCATTATGACTGTTTTCTATCACCTTGAGCAGTTCTTCTTTTTCTTGCTGAACTCTAATCCGGTCAGTTATGTCTGTGATATAGTTGAGGGAGGCAGGGCGACCTTCCCATTCTATCCTGACAGCGGTTATTTCTACCCATCGGGTGCTTCCATCTTTGGTCAGGAAGCGAAATTCATAGTTAGCCTCAAAATCCGCTTCGGTTATCCGCCGCAGATGTCTTTCAGCCACTAACTTTCTATCTTCGGGGTGAATAAAATCCAGGAAAGGTCGGCCAATAATTTCTTTTTGGGTATATCCATATTCGAGACATTTCTTGTTGACCAGTTTGAAAACTCCATCCTGGGCCACGATAATCATCTGACCCGCGTGGTCAAAAAGCACGCGGTATTTTTCTTCGCTTTCCCTGAGCTTTAATTCTGCTTCAAATCGACGATTTTCTTGCTGCAGGAGAAGCCCGGTAAGCATGGTGGCCAGAGGAAAGGTTGACATAATGGGGAGCCAGATTCGGCTGATGACGGCCAGACCGGCAGGCCAGGGCTTTATCAAAAGCTGGCAGGCCAGCATGATAAAGTGTACAACTAACCCAAAAATCAGGAGCTCCAGCTTGTTCAGGTTATTTATCTTGTTTAAAAATTTCCGGCGGAAAAGCAATCCTGTGGTGGCGCAAAATAATATCGTGGTCAAACCAGCGTAAACGCCATTCCCTCCAAGAAAGAGGCGATAGAGCATGGCCAGGAGCGAGGCAATGATGGTGGGAATTGTGCCGGCATAAAGCCCAGAAAGTGAAAGTATAATCGAGCGCCCGTCATAAATTACACCGCCGCCGTAATGGTAAGCCACACTCATGGCAGATACAGCCGTCAACCCGAAAACGAGGCCATTCAAAACAGCCCATGATTTTTTCCCGAGAGTGGTAGAACGTATGATCAGACTATAAAGGGCAACTAAAGCCAGAATTAAAGAGACATTTAAAACCAGCGAAACGTACATTTTCAGGCTTTAAAGATAAAAATTGTGAAGCCCTCAAGTTTTAAATATGACTGACCTTGTTTGAAACTTTTTTCCCCGAGCATTATGTCGACCTATCCAAGGCTTGGACCTGAAAAACATTCTGATGGTTATTTATTAAACTAAGCGTGGATAATTGTCAAATAGAATTTTCAGACAATCAGACTTTTTACGGCTTGTTCAATACGGCGAAGGGCTTCTTCCAGGGTTTTCTTCGGGCAGGCTAAGTTCATCCTTTCAAATCCTTCCAGTTCCTCTCCAAAAATTGGACCTTCATCAAAATAAACCTTTGCTTTTTTCAGAAATAACTCGTTTAGTTGATTCTGAGGAAGTCCCAGAGCCCGGCAATCAAGCAAGGCCAGATATGTTCCTTCTGGCTTTAAAAACTTAATCTGGGGAATGCGCTGTTCAAAATACTGTAGGGCAAAGTCCATGTTAGCTTCAAGGTATTGGACTAATCCGTCCAGCCAGGCTGCCCCGTGAGTGTAGGCGGCCTCGAGGGCTACCAAGCCAAAGATGTTGTTGACGGTCAACCCGAGGTTTTCCAGTTGTATTTTGTAGCGGTTTAAAAGTTGAGGGTTTGGTATTATGACAAAAGAAGTCGTCAGCCCGGCAATGTTAAAAGCCTTGCTCGGAGCGTTGAGGGTAATCGTGCGAGCAGCAATTTCTGGTGAAAGGGAAGCAATCGGAATGTGCTTATGACCTTTATAAACATGCTCAGCGTGAATTTCATCCGAGACGATCAGAATATCATGCCTTAGGCAAATTTCTGCTAACTGCTCCAACTCTTCTTTCTTCCAGACCCGTCCCACCGGGTTGTGCGGGCTGCAAAGGATAAGCATCCTCGTCCGGTGGTCAATTTTCTGGCGCAGGTCAGTAAAATCCATTCTCCAAGTCTTATTTTCAAAAATTAGCGGGTTTTTAACCACCCGGCGACCGTTATTTTCTACCGCTGAATAAAACGGATAATAAACAGGGCTCTGGATGATGATTTTATCACCGGGGGAAGTAAAGGCTTGCACGCAAAGGTTCAGAGCAGGCACCACGCCCGGAGCGCGGCTGAGCCATTCTCTTTTTATCTCCCAGTTATGTCTGGTTTTCATCCAGTTGATGATGCTTGACCAAAAAGAACGGGGTATAAACGGATAGCCATAAGCGCCGTGAGCGGCTCTTTGCTGCACGGCTTTAACCACTTCCGGCGGAGCCGAAAAATCCATGTCCGCTACCCACATCGGAATAACATCCGGCACGCCGAGAACCTGCTCACAGAAATCCCATTTAAGGGAACAGGTATTCCTTCGGTCAAGGCCAGCATCAAAGTCGAATAGTTTAATGTTCATCTTTTTCTCCGTTGTCTATATTTCTTTTTGGCTCAAAAAATAAAATAGATTTTAGATTAGAACCTGCCTTATAGCAAGTCAGTACCTAATTATTTAACTAACCAGCTATTATTTTCGGATTTTTATGAAGCCCTCAAAATCTAACTGAGTCTATGAAGAATTGGGTAGAAAGGTGGTCTTTTGAGGAAGAAATGGTAAAATAGTATTCTTTAGGGCAAAAGCCTATTTCTTTGTTTAAACTTCAAGATCTAAATTAACAGGCTGCCGGTTTTCCTTGACATCGAGCGCCGGGTGAATTATATTTTTTCGAAATTTAAAATTTGCTGGAGAATCTGAGCCAGCCCGGGTTGACGGCTGGAAACAACGAGGAAAACGATTCCTCAGGTTTTATTTTTGTTGACCTGAGATGAGAGGAAAATTAATTTCACCAGGAGGTGAACCGTGCAGGCTATAGTGTGTATCAAGCAGGTTCCTGATACGACCGAGGTCAAGATTGATCCTGAGCGAGGGACTCTCATCAGAGAGGGCGTGCCCAGCATCATCAATCCTTTTGATACTTATGCTATCGAAGAAGCTTTGAGGCTCAGAGAGAAATTCGGTGGGAAAGTTACGGTGATAACCATGGGCCCGCCCCAGGCCATCAGTGCCTTAAAAGAAGCGGTGGCTATGGGAGCTGACGAGGCCATCTTGCTAAGCGACCCGGCTTTTGCTGGAGCCGATACCTGGGCAACCGCCTATACCCTGTCGAGGGCTATCAAAAAAATAGGGCAGTTTGACGTAATTTTATGCGGCCGCCAGGCGATAGACGGCGATACTGGTCAGACGGGGCCGGGCATTGCTACCCAGCTCCAGATAAACCAGCTGACCTATGTTTCCAAAATTTCAAGCATAGACTTTGAAAAAAAGTTAATTGAGGTGGAGAGATTGGTGGAAGAAGGAAAAGAGGTGGTTAGGGCGACATTACCCTGCTTGATAACCGTGGTAAAAGACATCAATCAGCCGCGTTACCCGACTATCCTGGGCATAAGAAAAGCTCAGAAAGCCCAGATCCCAACCTGGACGTCTAAGGACCTGGATGTTGACCCGAAACTAATCGGGCTCGAAGGCTCTCCCACCAGGGTAGTTAAAATCGCCACTCCGCCACCTCGAGCTGGCAAATGCGAACTTATCCTGGCCGAATCATCTGAAGTTCAAGCTGACCTTCTGGCCGAAAAACTCATTGCCGAAAAAATCATTACTTGAGGAGAGAAAAAATGGCTTTACTTCAAATTAATAGAGATGTTTGCACCGGTTGTGGTCTATGCCTTCAGGTTTGCCCATTTGGTGCTTTGATCCTGGATGCTGAAAATATTGTAGTGGTTAATGAATCCTGCACCGGCTGCGGGGCGTGTGTGCCCGAATGCCCGGTTAATGCCCTGAGCCTTCCGGAAATTGAAAAAAAAGGGGTTAATCTCGCCGATTATTCTGGAGTCTGGGTCTGGGTCGAGCAGCTCAGCGGGCAAGCTTCTTCCATTTCCTGGGAAATGATGGGTGAGGGCAGAAAGCTGGCTGATAAAAGAGGCAGTGTCCTCACTGCCTGCGTGCTCGGCCACGGAGTGGAACAGTTAGCCCACCAGGCGATTGCTTATGGAGCGGACCGGGTATTCCTGGTTGATGACCCGACTTTGAAAGCTTATCGAACAGATCCTTATGCTCGCATCCTCGTGGAGCTGGTAAAAAAATATAAACCCGAAATTTTCCTGTTAGGAGCCAGTACCCGGGGGCGAGATCTGGCTGGAGCGGTGGCCACTTACCTTTATACCGGCCTGACGGCTGATTGCACTGGGCTCGAAATTGAGGAGGGTTCAAATCTGCTGCTTCAAATACGTCCGGCTTTTGGTGGGAACATCATGGCGACCATTAAATGTCCGGAACGAAGACCTCAAATGGCCACCGTCAGGCACCATGTATTTGAAATGCCCCGGCCTGACGAATCGAGAACAGGGCAGATCATTCGGGAAAAGGCAGTCCTGGAAGAAGAAAGTATTGCTGCCAAGGTGTTGGACTTGATTGTGGAAAAAAATGAGGTCAATCTGGCCGATGCTAAAATCATTGTTTCCGGCGGGCGGGGACTTAAGGGACCAGAAGGATTTAGCCTATTGCACGAACTGGCTGAGGTCCTGGGAGGAGCGGTTGGAGCTTCGCGGGCGGCAGTTGATGCCGGCTGGATTTCCTATGCTCACCAGGTCGGACAGACTGGCCGAACCGTTCGACCCGACCTTTACATCGCCTGCGGGATTAGCGGCGCCATCCAGCACCAGGCTGGCATGCGCACCAGCAAGGTCATTGTGGCTATCAACAAAGACCCGGAAGCCCCGATTTTCCAGATTGCTGACTATGGAATAGTTGGCGATTTATTCACTGTGGTTCCGGCCCTGACGAGAGCCTTTAAGCGCCGCCTGAATAAGTAATAAGTGAATAAATTGCTCTCAATTTACTAAAAATCAAAATATCATTGGAATCTTATTTGAACTTTTTTTGGTCGTCAGAAGAAACCATTCCTCGCCCAAAAACATTGGTTAAACCATTGACTGAACGAGAATAGCAGAAGGATAAAGGTATTCAATAACGGCTGAGGTTTCCTTTTAGGTTTTAATCAAGCAGCCAAAATATTAGCCAAGATGCTTGACCCCAAGAGTGGTCTTTAAGATGGATTTATTTATATAATTATTAATTCTGACTTATTTAGAGAGTCGGCTTCCTCCTTTTTATTGCTGGTTTATCTTTTTATTCTGATTTCAACGTATTGAACAACTCTTAATTTCTTGACTTATCATCAAGAGATTTATTAGACTGGAGGTGAACGTAAGCTTAAGAGAGGAAAAGAGAGAAGGAAGTCTAACCAAGTTCAGTCCCCGAGCCAATTCACCTGAGACCGATCAGAAAAACATTACCAAAGATGCAATTCGAGACTCTGGTAAGGAGGTGGTAATGGATTTAAGACAAGAAAGAGGGCTGTGGTTTAGCTTTATCCTTATTCTCGGCTTGATTTTCCTATCACTTCTTCTTTACCTTCTTTTGAGTCCAATCAGCACATCTCAAAAAGTAAGCTTAGTTTGGCATGATAATGATCACAATGGCCAGGATTCTCCCGGAGATGTAATTGAAATGACCAATGGACAGATTTATTTACGGTTTGATTATGTTGATGTCTGGAAGGGACACCAGGCACTTAATACTTTTGATAACCCGCCGGAGAAAAGAGACCTTGATCCTCGTTGGAATGGTTATTATCTTCAAGAACTTCGATACCGAAACGAAGTGGCCTATCGATATGTCGGCTGGGATATAGCCCGGCAAATTTACCCCACCCTGAGTTCCAATGATGTTATTGGCCTCGTCGGCCAGCCCGAGAGCTACCCCGATAATCCGTTTCTTTCTCTTTGGAATTCTAAGGAATCAGTCAAGAACCCATCGTATAAGTGGTATGTCTATTTTGAAAAGCGGGCTACCAGGAAGGATAAAGAAAAAGGGCCAATTTTAATTCTCAAATCGGATAAGGGCCAGGGGTTAGAATATAATCTGGAAATAAGTTTAAAAGGGCCGCAATTATTTTTTGATCTTAAAGTCCGGAACAAGCAGGACAAAGAAATACAATACCTCAATTTATTAACCCTTCCGGCCAATAAGATCATCGATACCAATTTTGGACCGCCCGAACTTCTTTGCTGTCGTCAAATTGAACCTCTGGGGTTCACGGAGAACTTTACTTTTACCGTTCGAGGAGATGGGCTGGCCGGTTCGGGAATGCTTCCGTGGAAAATAAAACGTGATACTAAGGACAATTATTTTACTGGCGGGTGGTGGCTTCTTCACCAGCACGGTCTTTTTGTTTGGAAAGCAGCCAAAATAAAAGCGGGGGGCGAGGCCAAATTCAATCTGGTAGCTACTTTTTCAGATGAAAATATATATTCTCGCTATGAACGTTATCTCAAGGAAAATGGCCTTAATTTTGAAAAGGTAAACCTGAGGGAAGTGCAGGATTATTTTGTCCGAAATGTGCCCCGGACAATTACTAAAGAAGGCTGGGTGTACCATGCTTATGAGTGGCCAACTAATGACTGGCACAATGAGATGACTGGCAAAGCTTTTATGACTATGTTTTATCTAACGGGAGATAAAACCTGGTTGAATTATACTGTTATGGCCAACAAGTATTATTTAGAAAAGATGCGCTGGAATTCCCCTGAGCATCCTTTTTATGGCTATTTTATGGATCAAACTGTGGATATCAAGCAGCGACAGTGCTTTCTCTGGTCACAACCTTACAACGTTGAATCCCTGCTGGCGGAATATCCTCTGACTGAGAATCAGAAAGTCAAAGAAGCCCTGTTACTCAATTTTGAAAAAGTTTATTCCGGGTTGATGTGGAATCCTGAGGGGAAAAGATGGTTCTGGCGGGCAGTGGTTGATCCATCGACCAAGCCACCCAAGCTAATCTGGAAAGATGACCTGAATACTTTTGATGCCTGCGAATTTGGTATTGATGTCATGCTTTCAGCCTATTCCTTTACTGGCGATAAGAAGTATCTGAGGCGGGCGGTTGAAGCCATGGAAAATCAGCTTCAGGTGCTGGAAAATTATGGTTTGCTTCTTGAGGACCATGCCGGTGAGCCATCGGTTAATGTTTATGCCTTTGCCGCTAAGGTCCTGTACCGACTCTATGATTACACCGGTGAGCAAAAATGGTTAGAAAACGGTACCAAAATCCTTGATGCTTTGTTGATGTCCTTTATTCATATGGATAAATACCAAGGTGAATTCAGCTGGCTAAAAGGCGGTGTTTCCAGGAAGGATGGCGATTGGACTGGCCAGTTTGGCGAACCGACTACTGGAACAGATTCTTCCGTAGCCACCGCTCCTACCTATATTCCCTGGATCATGGAAGCTCTGGTTGCGGGATATAAACATACCGGCAAGAAAATGTATCTTGATTATGCCCATCAGTTGCTCTGGCATTCCTTAGAAGCTAATAAAAAGATGAAAGAAGCTACCGGTGGTAAGTTTGAATTTTGTGGTCATTTTAATACTTACCTAAAAAAATTCTACGAGGATGATGACAGCTTGGTCATCGTTTCCAACCTATATGAACTGCCCTACCTCCAGGCTTTTGAAAAAGACGTTAGAGTAGAACATTCTGACTTACAGGAAATAGCCGAAGAAGAAGGCGAACTCAGATTAATTAACCCGACAGGTTCATCTTTAAAAGCAGTGGTTCATCTCCCGGCTGATTGGTTAGAAATAAAAATAAATAGCCTGGGTAAGATAGACAAGTATTTTAGCGGCCAGAAAGGGGCTGCCTCCACTCAAGTTAAATTTAATTTTAATGGTGGAGTAGCGATTTTTAATCTGGAGCCGTATTCGATTTATCATTTGACCAGAGTAAAATAAAAATTATGATGGAAGAATGATAGAAGAAAGAAAAAAGGTTATTTCCTGGCTGGAGGAAACCTTTGAGGAAAAAATCAGGGGAAAGGAAATTTTGAGCCTGGCTGTTGACTATTTTGTTACAGGCTAAATTAAAATAGGGCTTAAAATTAGGGAGATAATGAAAATTAAATTAATGAGCTGGGTTCTCTCAGCCGTTTTTTTTGTCAACCCAAAGCTTTTATGGCGAAGGTAAAGGCAGAAATCCCGAAAAATTATTTTAAAAAATAAAAAGGAGAGAAAAATGTTAAAAAAGCCTTATGTGAAAAAACTCGACCAGATTGAGGATATTACTGTTTGGATTGTTGATGGTAATTATGTCCGAAAAAATATAGATGAAGAATTTACTAATTTTGGCCAGCACTACAGATTCCGCTTCATTCCAAAGCATGAATTCTGGATAGATCAGGAACATGGCGCTGGCGAGCAGCAATTTTTCATTGATCATTTACTGGTCGAATATCGGTTGATGGCTTCTGGTCTGCCTTATGATAAAGCTCTTACTGAGGCTGATGCCGTTGAAGAAAGAGAGAGGCGCAAGGCCGAATTAATCCGACGAATGGAAGCTCTGAAGAAAAAAGGCGTAATTGATGAAATTCATGAGAAATTAATAAAAAAATATAGTGGCCGAGTTAAAGTCTGGATAGTCCGCGGGGAGCTCGTTAGAAGCCTTTTTTTCATAGATTTTACTGAGGGCGGGCATGATAAAGTTTATCATTTTATTCCAGAAAATGAGGTCTGGCTTGATGATGACCTCAGCCGAAAAGAGATGAAGTTTGTTCTTCTTCATGAATTGCACGAGAGGCACCTGATGGAACAAGGCTGGCCTTATTATAAAGCTCATCGGTCAGCCAGCAAAATTGAGTATCATTGCCGCCACCATCCCGAGGAACTGGAAGAGGCTTTGTTAGCTGAAAAAAGAAAGAATAATTTAGGTAGCTAAGCCCAAAAAGTTTCTGAAAGTGGACAATAGCTTCCACCTTTATTCCGAAATCAATCCCTGATTAAAGATTTCTAAGTGGCTAAATGTTATGGCTCTAAGCATCTGACTGGCGGGCGGAAAAAAACGAGAAAAAAGTTAAAGTTTAGGTCAACCGGGCTATCCTTTTTCAAACGGGTGAAAAATAAAATAATAAATAAAACTTAAAGGCGATCATAAATCTCTGGGCGGCGATCTTTCCAAAAATGCTTCCGAGCTGGGCAATCTTCCAGCTGACTTAAGTCAACCTCTGTTAGCAAGAGTTCTTCTTCTCCTCTTCTGGCCTGAGCGATTACCTGGCCGAATGGGCTGACTACGAAAGAACCGCCTTCAAATTCCACCTTGGGCTCACGGCCGACCCGATTGGTTAGAGCACAGAAGTAACCGTTTTGGAAGGCAGCTACTTGGACTTCAGCTTCGAACAGGCCGGCTGGCCATTCGCCTTTGGCTCCAGCCTGGGGGATGACCACCAATTCTGCTCCTTTCATTGCTAGAACCCGCATATACTCGGGAAAGTGTCTATCATAGCAGATGGCTAATCCGATCCGGCCAATAGAAGTTTCAAAAACACCGGCACCCAGGTCTCCAGGATTATAATAACTCTTTTCGTGAAAATTAGGGGCTTCCAGCACATGAACCATTCTATTTTTCCCGACCAGCTTTCCATCAGAGTCAATGACCGGAGAACAGTCGTAAGTCTTTCCCTGGTAAATTTCCAGCAGGTTGAAAATTACTGTTAATCTAAGCTCACCTGCCTTTCTGGATATCATTTCAGTAGTTGGACCGGGGACAGGTTCGGCCCAGCTTTCATACCCGGGCTCAGCCGGCTTCTGTGGTAAAAAGGGAAGAAAGGATAGCTCAGGAAAAACTACTACCTGAGCTCCCTTTCGAGCGGCTTCTTCTAAAATCCGAAGCCCTTTTTCCAGATTTTTTTGCCGATCCGGGCTACCAGCTATCTGTCCTAAAGCTATTTTTATTCTTCTTTCTGTCACTTTTTTTCCTCCATTTTTGCCGGGATGATCTAGTTCCGACCTCGATAAAATATCGCTTTTTACGGGCTTTTTCAATTGAGAGAGTTCCGGGTCATCAGGTTAAAAATGAGTTTGCTTTGATAACTGGGTTTATTTTTTTCTTCTCATCATTTTTTATTGGCAGAATGATCTTTCCCGCCATTGCTTCACTGGCTATTAACTTAGGTTTTAATTTATGGAAACTTTCTATTTTCATATCTCAATAATCCTTTGATTATTTTAGAGGTTATTTAGAAGATAAAATATCCGATTCGGGCGCTTAAACTTTCAGAGAAAGTGAGTAGATTATTGGATTCGGTCCAAAGCTAAAGTTCAGCTTCCGAATCTTTCTTTCAATTTCCGGATTCCGGTAATCATCTCGCCAACTCTTTTCTTCAAATCTTTAAGTTTCCAATCATTAGCCGACGATAGGTCCCAGTGGACAGCGCTATTTCTCGTTTCCCAGAAACTGCCAATTTCATCCTTTAGCTGATCGGTCAAGACTTTTTTCCTGACCAACTCAGCCAGCTTTTCTGGCATTTTTACCGGGAGATAGATTTTAGGCCCACTCTGGACCTTGATAAAAAGCCGGTCAATCAGGCATTCCAGCTCTTTGCCAGCCAAAATACCGGCAATTTCTGGGTCGGTATCGATAAAGCATTCAGACAAATCAAGGTAAATTAAATTTGTCTTCCGAATGTCCCGGAGAGCATTGCGGGCAGAGATTTTTTTTACAGGATTAGATTGATTTATATAACTATCGATGATTTGATAATATTCCGGCTTTTTCCATAAATATTCTTCATTTAACAGGCAGGCCAGGGTCCATAGAGCCATATCCACATCAGCGATTCGGTCAAAGGCATAGATTTCCTGAAGCTCGGTCAGGTTATCAAGATATTCAAGGTATTTTTTTATCGGAGTTTCAGCTTTTATAGATAAGAGATTTCCACCGGAGCACTGTAAATGCCGTAATATCTCGGACAAATTACTCTTAACAAACAGGAGAGGACCTCAATATTTTTAAACAAGGCAAAGGCTTTTTGAATGACCGTTTCTTCTCGCGGCTGAAGAAATTTGAAAGCCCATTTTAAAGGTTCGATTTCTGCTTGATTCAATTCTGGAAGTTTCCACCAGGCTGGGGAAAGGGGGTCCTGGGTAAGAATCTCCAGATGTTTTAAGGTAAACTCTTCCTGTCCAAGGCGAACCGGTTCCATTAACTTTTCCAGCCGATTAAAGTTCAGCGTTCCTCCGTATTTCAAGATGCCAATTTCACCATAAAGGGGAAGAAGTTGCTTCAGCTCGAAATCAGCCATTAACCCTCCTATTAAAATCAATGGGGTTTTAACCAGCTGTTTATGGTAACCATCGATCAATTTAATTTTAAAATAATCTGGAGGGGGAGGCAAAAAGTTTTTTGATTTTCAGAGGAAAATTGCCATGGATGATAGTGATTTTGGTTGCCGTCTCAAGCGGCCAAATGGATAAAATTACTTGCTCAATGGTCGGCCGGGTGGAGGAAAATCTGGTTTATTAAATTCCCCGGGGCAGTTGAGAAATCTTGAATTGATCAGATCTCTAAAAACAAATTATAATTCAGTTTATAAATTTCTTTCGAGATTTCATCCAACTAAGCAAATAATAGCTCAGCAAGTTAGCCAGCTTTTTATCAAAACGGAAACAAGGCTAAAAGAATTTTTCATCCGGTTAGTAACTTCTGGTGAAGTGATAGAAATATAGTTTCCAGGTCGGAATTGGTGGTTTGTCTTATCTTCTTCAGATTATCTTCAAGGAGAACCTGTCCTTTTCTTATAATTATTACTTCCTCACAGATTTTTTCCAGCTCGGATATTAAATGCGAACTCAGAAAGATGGTCTTTCCTTCTTTTTTTAGCTCTAAGAAAAGGTCCCGGACCAGTCTGATTGAGATGGGATCAAGACCGGTGAAAGGTTCATCCACAACTAAAAGTTCCGGCTTGATGAGGAGATTTTGCAGGTAAGACATCTTTTTCTGGTTCCCCATGGAATAAGTCTGAGCTTTTCTATTCAGAAGAGCTTGATCAAATCCAATACGGGCACTGGTATTTTCTATTAAACCCGGCAATCTGAAAAGATCAATTCTAAAAAGCTTGGCCGTAACTTCGAGAATCTCTTCTCCTGTAGCCCAGGGGAAAAAAAGGGGACGGTCAGGTACATAACCGATTCGAGCGTTTCCTTTTTTCACTATTCCGGAATCTGGCTTCAAGAAGCCAAGAATAATTTTTATCGTAGTTGTTTTGCCGGCTCCGTTTTCTCCCAGAAAGGCAGTAATAGTTCCCTTTTTAATGGAAAAGCAGACCTCTTTGAGGGCCTGGATTTGTCCGTAATTTTTAGACAGATTGAATGACTCGATAAGATTTTCACCCATTATTTTTTTAACTCCAGGTTTTTAATTGTATGCCACTGGAGGAATAAGAATAAACCAGCTCCCAGAATCGCCAGAAATAGATAACTTGATAAATTTTTGGTAATTAAAAAATTGGGAATAATCAGAACCAAAAGGCTCAATTTGATTTTAGCTATCAGGTTGGGAAATTCTCCTTTTTCTAAATAATATAAAAAGCCAGTTCTCTCCTGCATTGAGAAGAATAAGGATACGATGGCGGTGATCTGTCCTACGATTACAATGATTATATTTGCACCTCCTCGAAAATAAAAGCTCAACCACCCGCTGAGGGCGATATAGTAAGCTCCGATTATTGTTCCGGCCAAAAACTGGAAGAGATAGAACCATTTGAACGTTCCCGGTAATAGGCTGGCTATAGTCAGGGAGAAAAAAATCGAGGCGGAAAATAAAAAGGCCAGGACAAACAGAATAAAATTTTTTTGGAAAAGGTAATGGCGATACCGATCCTCCAGAAAAATGACATTTTCCAGAATTCCGCTATCAATTTCATCTTTCATCATATCGCCAGAGAAAAACAGAAAAAGGTAGGGGAAGAGAAAAAGAAAAAACTTTAAGGCAGTATTCAGAGAGTCAGCCAGGAGGACATAAAGAACCGCCACTAAGGGCAAGGCGCTTATAAAAAGAGCATTTTTGCTCCTTAATAATTTTTTCTTAACTAAAAAGAAATTCATTTGGAACTGAGATTCAATAAACATTGCTTAGCTTTATCTCTCCTGGTTTGATAATCAAGGGCGCGAGCCGGACCCTGAATTGGCGATAAAGCTTTTTATCCTTGTCCTGGAGGATAGGGTAAGGGAATGAATATCTGGACGCAAAGGCCTGAAGTTCTTCTCTCTCATCTGCCGATACGCCAATTATTATCACAGGCAGGCTGAATTTTTCAATAAATTCTTTCATTTCAAATAATTCATCCCAGCAGACCTGGCAGCTCAGAGAGAAAAAAACCAGCAAAACCGACTGGCCCGAGCCTCTGGTAATTTCCTCCAGGGATGAATATATTTTGACCGGAACCTTTTGGATTGAATTGAGAGCTGTCTGATCAAAGGTCAGGGCCTGGGCTGAGAAAATGGCTGGTGAGAGGCCGGGCCAGATAATCATCAGGGCGAAAATTAATTTCCTAAATATAAAAAATATCTTTTTCATTTATCCTCCAGTTGATAAATGTGGAGCTCATCGTCTGTGTCGATACCATAAATAATATTTTTATTTACAGTTAGCAGCCGCAGAGCCTGAGGCAACTTGATAAAAGCAGAAATGCTTCCTCTATCATTTATTACCATGATGTCTTTCCCCGGTCCTATATCTCCATCCTCGGTATAGACAGGTGGAATAAGGTAAAATTTGTTATCAGAAAGAGCCCAGTTCCAGCAGACAGAGGTTATAATTTTCTTTTCTTCTTTAAGCGGCAGATTGATTGATTTAACCGGATAGTTCTGGTCAAGTCCTATTTTTTCAATCACCTGGCCGTGGCCATCTATTTTCAGAATATATTTATTTTGGTACTTCCAGATTATATAAGCATGGCCAACCTCGTCTTTTTTCAGCATGATCTCGTTGATTAGAGTGTAAAAAATTTGATCTTTGGCCGGAACCGGATCAATTGCTTTCCATTGGAGCTCACCTCTGGAATTAAAGCAAAAAACCATTTTCTCAGGTTTCAAAGGCAAAGGTCGGTTGGTAACCAGGATTTTATCCTGGCTTAAAACGGCCACATAAATAGGTTTAAAGGGGGTTTTAAAGCCACCCAGATATTTACCATCCTGGCTGAATATTTTTATCATGTTATTGAAAGAATCAGCGGCGTAAATGCGGTCCCCAAGGATATCCAGACCGATTAAATTATCAAACTCATTCGGTCCCTGGCCTTTTTTCCCGATGGTATATTTTGGCTCACCCTGGCTATCGTAAACCCGAATTCTATTATCACCGGATTCAGCAATGAACAGGTCTTGATGAGCAGAAATGATAACTGTTGGCTTAAAAAAGAATGGACGAGCTTCAGGATTTTTTAAAGGAATTTCCTTTACGGCTAAAATTTTTATCTGGGCTGCCTCTGAATAAATGAAAACCGACAAAAGGATGAAGAAAAGAGTTGCTTTAAACTTACGATTCATAGTTTAGACCTCCTTTAAATTGCTTTTTAAAATTAAGAATCTCAGGCTCAAGATGGAGGGCTGCGCCTCGAGGTTTTCTTATTTTTAATTGTTCCGCGGACATTAATCTTATCAAGGTTACTTGTGGGGGGGCGATAGCAGGCTCATCTGGCTTGCTCCGAAATTTAAGCTGGTAAGAAAACGGCAGCCTTTTTTGACCGGACAAATGGCCTTTAATTTCCCATCTCCAGAAAGAGCCTGAAACAAAAATTAGGTCGCTCCTCAAGGCGGCTGCTTTCGGCATTTAATCTCCTTTCCAGCGATATTTGAAAGAAGGGAGTCCTGGCTAAATAGCCAGAACTCCCCGGTTTCTCAGACCGCTTTCATCAAGCAATTACCAAGTGCAATGTCGCAAAGCGTTAAAGCCAGGGTCGTCTTGATTACTCCCATATCAGACGCCAGGGCTCGGGCTTTGCACCTTTCCCAGTTGTTCCAGCAGGAATCAGCTGGATTGGTAGACTGAGAAGCGGCCGGGATAAGCAGGAAAGATGATAGGATAATAAGTGTTAGCAAGGTGAGAGCGATAGCTCTTTTCATGTTAACCTCCCTTCACCAAGAAATTGAGCAAAAAAGATGCCAACTGAGCCGCTTCGGACAGCTGAGAAACCGGTTTAGTTTTAAACATCATTAATAGAGACTGAAAAAGACAGATATTTGTCTCACTCTTAAGAATAATAGATGAATAGCAGAACTAAAATCGGATAGGAGAAGAGAGAAATAATCTCAGAACAAGGAAAGTTTATTTTAAAAAAATTTTTGAAAAATATCTTCAAAGTCTTAAAAGAATTTTAAAAATAGTCAAAAGTTGTTGCTGCTAAGCTCACCGGATGACAATTATTTTTGACCATTTGGCTTTATAGTGGATTACCCGTCAGCCACGAAACCGAAAAAACGCTTTCCCAATAAATTTGGAAGGGAAAATCTGAGTGGCTTAAAAATTTAGGATAAAAGCCAGATGATTCAGTTAGATTCGCTTTTCTCTTTGATTTCTGCCTTGGCTTACTAAAAAATGGTCTCAGTAGCCGTCAGTTTCAAATATTAAATTAAAAAGCGGCCATTCTTAGCTATGTATTTACCCTTGGCAATAATGGTAACTTTATCAATCAGGGCATCATAGTGGTGCTGGCTCTTGTTTTTGCCAATTCCATAAGAATCTCCGATAGCAAAATGGACAGTGCCAAAAGCCTTTTCTGCTTCCAGCATGTTCGGACAAAGGCGAGCCCCGGGATTAGTTCCTATACCGAACTCGCCAATAATAAATCCAGTCTCATCCGAACCAATATTTTTGACGATGGCTTCAATCCCTTTTCCTTTCCAGCGAATAAGCCGGCCCTCTTTAAATTCCATTTCGCCGTAACCGAGCTTATCATCGATCAGGCTAATGACCAGCTTACCGGTAAAGGTTTCTTCCACCGGGCAGGTGTAACCTTCGCCGGCGGGTAGATTGCCGCTTTTGCCTTTTTTGCTGATATCGCCATTGTCGTTATGCCATTTCCTTCCTTTAACGCTAAAACTGATATTTGTTCCATCGGGATTCTCAATGATGACCTTGTCGGCATCTTTCAGTGCCCGGATGACTTTTTTAGTGAACTCGTTCATCTTGGCAAAATCAACATTGACCAGTCTTTCCATCATGTCCTTAGTGATTCCGGGCATCATGCAGATGCGGCTTCTTTTCATCCCCTCACTGACCATGAAACCACGGAAAGGTTTCTCTTCAATTCTGGCGTCGAGCAAGTAGGCGATCACCTGAGCTTTTTCAGTCAGCAACCGGAATAGCTTGGTTGGTTTGGTTATCGGTCTTAGAGTTTCAGTCATCAGATAGGTGGTGGTCTCAGCCCCAGCTTTATTAGCGTAAAAAGCCAGAGCTTCGGCTATTTCCATCTTTTGCTTATCAGTAACCAGGAGGAAACTTTCCCCTGGTTTAAGCTTTAAAGATTGGAAAATAGCTTTCTCAGCCGCCTGATAAAGTTTATTAGCCTTCATTTTTTTATCCTTTCATTAATTTATTTTGCTTTTTTCGATTGCCAGTAGACAAAAGCTATTAAAATAATAAAGGCAATCAGACTGATAATTTCACCATATTGATTAAACCAGCCGGCCGGAGCTCCATCTACCCACTTGCCGTTTTTCAGAATCATGGGGATTCCCAGGCTAACATAGTGGTCCAGGTTGGTTAACTTCAAGACTGCCAGGACAATTCCCATCAATGCTCCACCGGCGATAAAACCAGAGGAGATAAGCATGCCCTGGTAATGCCTTTTTTCTGATAGCTCTTTATCTTTGCTCGAGGTCTTAACTAAATGGGAAAGAAAACCTCCAACCAGCAACGGAGTGGTCAGGTGAAGTGGCAAGTACATTCCAAGGCCAAAAGCCAGCGGTGGGATTTGAGAAATTTCTGCCACCACGGCCACAGCGGCTCCGATGCCATACAGCAGCCAGGTTACTGGCTCTCTGGACATTAATGATCTAATGACTGCGGCCATCAGATTGGCCTGGGGGGCAGCCAGAGCTCCACTTTGAAAAGAAAAGGCCTTATCCAGAATAAAAATGGCTACTCCCACTGTGAGAGCAGATACCAGGATACCGCTGAATTTAAATCTTTCCTGGTTTCGAGGCGTAGCTCCAATCCAGTATCCTATTTTAAGGTCGGTAATGAAACTTCCGGAGACTGATAAAGCGGTGCAAACCACTGCTCCTATCAAAAGGGCCACTCCCATTCCTTCTTTTCCTGATAATCCGGCTCCAATGAGAATGACGCTGGAAAGAATTATTGTAATTAGAGTCATCCCTGAAACTGGATTGGTTCCGACAATAGCGATGGCGTTTGCCGCTACGGTGGTGAATAGAAAAGATAAAAGAAGGCAAATGATAAGCCCGATCAAGGAAAATTTCAGGTTGGAAATCCAGAGAAAGTAAAGAAAGATACCTATCGAGGTAAGAATCAGGCCGGCAATAATGGTGGACATCTTAAGATCCCGGTCGGTCCGAATCGCCTGGTTAACTCCGCCGCCTTGCTTTCCTTTGAGAATTTCCCGGAAGCCCAGGGAAAAGGATTTAACCATAATCGGCATTGATTTGATTATACCTATTACCCCGGCCATAAAAATGGCTCCAATGCCAATATTGCGAACATAGGTGGAAAAAATCTGGACTTCATCCATCTGGGAAATGGGAATCTTCCCTGGGTAAATAGCTTCGGGGAAGTGCTGCCCCAGAAACCAGATAATCGGGATAAAACCAAAATGAGATAGCAACCCGCCGGCCACAATAATGGCATTGTAGCGGAGACCAATAACGTATCCCAGGCCCAAAAAAGCTGATAAAGCGTCAATTTTTAGCACTAAGCGGCTTTTTTCTGCCAGATTGTTCAGGAAGGGTAAAAAGCGGAACGTAATTACTTCATTCCATAATCTTACTCCGATAGCCAAGAATTCATAAATGCTGGCTATGATCACTCCTAAAATTAAAGGTCTCGCTTGAGCCCCACCTGCCTCGCCAGAAACTAAAATCTCAGTGGTAGCGGTAGCTTCTGGAAATGGCAACTTCCCGTGCATTTCTGAAACAAAATAACGACGAAGGGGGATTAAAAATAAGATCCCTAAGCAGCCTCCCAGGAAGGTCGAAAGGAAAATTTTAAAAATATCAATTGGCAGGCCAATGATAAAAAGCGCCGGAATGGTGAAGATGGCTCCGGCTACCAGCGCCCCAGAAGCAGCTCCAATAGATTGAATGATGACGTTTTCCAGAATGGTATTCTTACGGGAATAGGTGTAGCCCAAGCCCACCGCCAGGATGGCTATGGGGATGGCGGCCTCCGGCACAGTTCCAACTTTTAATCCAAGATAAGCCATGGAAAAAGTGAAAAAAAGCGCCATGAAAAGACCCCAGAGAACCGAGCGGGAAGTAACTTCGGGAATTATTTGTTCTGCCGGGACAAGGGGAATGTATCTTTCTCCAGGTCCTAACTGACGATAAGCCTCGGGTGGAAGGGTTTTCTTATTAGCCTCCATTTGCCCTCCTAACAAATTTTATAAATTTTATGTAAAAGAGGGTTGGTCTGCTATTCTCCCATCCGCGTCAAGAAATCGTCAGTTGTCTTGGTGAAAAGATTATAATTTATCTTGAATTTCAGCTTTTCTTGAGCTTTTTGCAAATAACTGAAGAGAAACATTTCCTGGGCCTGATTTAGAGCTTTATCTATTTCTTCGGTTTTAACCTTTTCAAAATCTGCTCTGGAGACTTCTTTCCTTTCCAAAACTCTTACCACTGCATACCCCTCGCCGATTTCAAATGGTTCACTAACCTGGTTAACGGGTATAGAAAAAACTAACTGGTCAATCTTACTGGTATCATCGATCAGACTGAGGTACTGACCACGTTTATGATTTTCGACTTTTTTATATTCCAGGCCATTATTTTTAGCAAATTCTTCCCAGTTGGTAGCTTGAGAATATTTAAGTGAAAGCAACTTTTCTTTGGCGGCTTCTTTTTTCTTTTCTTTAATAAAATCTTCTTCTACTTGAGCTTTAACTTCTTCCAAGCTGGCCTGGTGTTCAGGCTCAATTTTGCTCAGCTGAACCAGGGCTACGCCCTCATAAGTGAAAATCGGAGGAGAGATGCCTTTTTCCTTGAGTTCAAATAGTGTCTGACTGAGAGCTCCTGAAGAATCAACTCCAGGCAGGGGATCGCCATTTTTGAGCAGTCCAGTGTTTAGAACAGTCAGGCCTTCCCGCCTGGCGGCTTGGTCCAAACTTCTGGCCTTTTTGGCAATTTTAGCCAGATTTTCCAGTCGATCTGAAGCTTTATTCCTGGCTTTCTGTTCTAAAAGGGCATTTTGAACAATGGCTTTGACTTCAGCCAGAGACCTGGTTATCTCGGGCATTTTTTCTGTTACTTTTAAAATTACTGCGCCGTTCCCGGTATCGACCACTTCTGAAATCTGCCCGCTTTCCAGCTTATTGATAACTTGAATTTCGGCTGCGGCCAGGTTTTGCCAGTCAGTGTAGCCCCAGTCGCCACCATTCTTGGCTTTATCATCCTTAGAATAGGTTTTGGCTAACTGAGCAAAATCTTCTCCACTGCTCAATTTACTTTTTAAACTCTGAGCCTGCTCCATCACCTGTTTTTTATCAGTTTCGGTATAGGGAAGATAAATACGACTGACCCGCATCTTGGCTGGCTCCTTGAACTGGTTAATATTATCTTGGTAATATTTCTGAATCTCTGAATCAGAAACGGCAATTTCTTTTTTCAGGTCTTCGGTCTTTAGAAAAACATATTGGCCAGCGCGCTTTTCAGGAACCCGATATTTAGTTTTGTTTTTTTCAAAAAATGATTTTATTTCTTCTTCTGTTGGCTTAATATTCAGCTGGATCTTGTCGATTGAGGAGATAAGATATTCTATTTTGGCGGTGTCATTTTGATTCTTATAGTTTTCCCAGACTTCTTCTTCGCTCACGGCCACCCCGGCTGTCAGCAACCTGGTGACTTTATTCAAAATTATTTCTTCTCGCAGGCTATCTTCAAACCTCTGAACTGGAATATGATTCCAATCCAGTACTTGCTTATATTCATTAAACCCAACAAATTTTCCTTCCCTTTGGAATACCGGGAAAGACATTATTTTTTCTTGGAGTTCCTGATCGGTGGCTTTAATTCCCATCTGCCGAGCTATTTCCAGGAGTAAATTTTGCTGAATTAACTGTTCAAGGAGCTGCTGAGGAAGGTTAATCTGCTTTATCAGGTTGGCATTAAGATCAGGATATTGCTTTTTCATGGCTTCTACTCTCTGGCGCAAAACCTGGAAATATTCATCGGCGGTAACTCTTCGGTTACCAATTTGAAACAGAGTATTAGTCCGGTTAGCTTCTCCCAGGCGTCCAGCTCCGCCCCAGACGGCGAAAATGGCGATGATAAAAGTGGCAATTACTATCCACAGCACTGGAGTCAACGTTTTGACATTTTTACGCATTGTTTTAAGCATGGCTTATTTCTCCTGTTTCTGCTCTTCCCGGAGGAAGTAAGGCCTTAATCGGTTGTAGGTAGTTAGCAAATCCTCGCAGAATATTTTAGTTTCACTGATGATGGGCATAAAATTGGCGTCGCCCGTCCATCGAGGAACCAGATGAAGATGATAATGACCAGCTACTCCCGCTCCAGCACTATGGCCTAAGTTCAAACCCAGATTAAACCCATGGGGATGATAGATCCTTTTTAGAATTCTTAAGGCTAATTGGGCTAACTCAATGCCTTCCATAACTATTTCTTTGGGAGCGCGGTCAAAATTCTTTATATGACGGTAAGGAGCAATCATTAAGTGGCCGGTGGTATAAGGATACCGGTTAAGAAGGATAAAGTTATGTTTACCCCGGAAAAGGATCAAGGCTTCCTCCAAATTTTTCTTTTTCCAGGCTTCACAAAAAATACAACCTTTCATTTTCAGTGCCTTTTGCACATAGGTCTGTCTCCAGGGGGCGGCCAGGTATTTCATTTAGGCTGATTCAGCATCTCTTTAAGAAGTTTTGAAGGTTTGAAATACAGAACCTTTTTGGGCGGGACTTCGACTAACTGACCCGTCCGGGGGTTTCTTCCAGAGCGGGGGGCTCTTTGGCGAAAACGAAAACTGCCAAAACCCCTGATCTCAATTTCTTCTCCCTTGAGGATGGCTTCCTTAATGGATTCGAAAAATAAATTAACTCCCAGTTCGGCTTCCTGCTTGGAAATATTCAATTCCTTGGAAACAATCTCGACCAGATCGGCTTTAATCATGATGGCCCTCCTTTTTGCTGTTGTCCTTGGAAGATAAATTCTTGAATTGCTCCCTCAATAAATCCCCGAGAGTTAACCGATCGCTTTGAGTCTCTAAGTATTTTTGGAATTCCTTTTTTTGAAGGTCGGCTTGAGCCTGCCGGAAACTTAGCGAAATTTTTCTGTTAGCCGGATTCATTTTTATAATTTTCGCCAGTCTTTCTTCTCCCACCTTGAAAACCTCGGCGGGGTTTTCTATCTTGTTTTCATCCAGTTCGGAATTAAAAACGACTCCTTCAATGCCTGGCATAATTTCCACGAAAATTCCAAAATCCACCAGTCGGGCGATCTTTACTTTTAGAACGTCACCGACTTTTTGGCGATGGAAAAAGTCTTCCCAGATATCTCCCTCAAGTTGCTTTAGACCAAGTGAAACTTTTTGCTTTTCTAAGTCGATGTTGAGTAATACAACTTCCACTTCTTGTCCAACTTTAAGCTTTTCTGAGGGATGCTTAATTTTTTCCCAGCTAATATCTGAAATATGGATTAATCCTTCGATATCTTTGTCTACCAGGACGAAGGCTCCAAAATCAGTCAGGTTGGTTACTCTTCCCTTGAGCCTTGAACCAACATTATATTTTTGAGCAAAAAGCTCCAGCGGATGAGGGGTAGCCTGTTTCAGGCCAAGAGAAATACGATGATTTTCGACATTCACTTCCAGAACCTGGACGGTAACTTCCTGGCCGACGGACAGGACTTTTTTGGGATGAACCATTTTCTTAGACCAGGTTAAGTCAGAGATGTGGATTAATCCTTCGACCCCTTTTTCCAATTCGATGAAGGCCCCGAAATCAGTCAGGCTTACCACCTTACCGGTAACCTTGGTACCTGGCTGATATTTTTGGGGGACGCTTAGCCAGGGATCGGGCGTCAGCTGTTTGTAGCCGAGAGAGATTCTTTCCTCATTTTCATTAAAATCTAACACCACCACTTCTACTTCCTGTCCAACCTGAAAAAGCTC
>PNJE01000030.1 GCA_002877915.1 Candidatus Aminicenantota bacterium | reverse complement strand
GGCCGTGGGTCGGGTGAGAATCGGGCTCGTGATGGTTATGAGCCATAGGAGCAGGAGCATCAGGGCTTGAGTGGGTGTGGTTGTGGTGAGGGGAAGGGGAAGGGGAATGGCTGGAGTGCAGACCATCAGCCGCAGAGTCAGTGAGTGCCGAGTGATGGTCATGGTCAGGGTGGGTGTGGTCATGATCGTGGCAGCAGGGCGAAGCCATAAATTGGTTTGGGCCTCTATCATGGCGGTCGGGTTTACTCTCGGATTGATCTAAACTCTGTGAGTCGTGCTGGCCCTGCGGGTATTGATTTGATTTTTTGTGCTGGTCGTTGTTCAAAGTTTACCTCTTTAAGATGTTTTTAATTTTCTTAGAAAAATTTTCTTTTTAAAGGTTTCTTTTTGGGCTCCGTAGAAGCGGCACATTTTTTGGCAGCAGGTGTTCATTCAGCTATTCGGCTGAGCAGTTTGACCTGAGCGGACCGGCTCAGCCAAAGCTTAAAACCTTCACCTACTATATTAGTTTAATAGCACGGGAAAAGCAATAATTCCCATAGGAATAGTAGGAATAAAAATCGGGACACCCTATAAAAATCGGGACACCCTACATTTTTCCGAATTTCCAAGGGTGATAAGGGGAGGGTGGCTTAAAATGGGGACACCCTATAATTTTCCTAATTTCTATGGTGATAAGGGCGAAGGCCCCAGAAAATCGGCAGAAAATCGGGACATCCTATAATTTTCCATTTTTTTTACATTTTTTGATAAAAAAGCGCCTTCTCTAACGTCTTATTCTTTGTCATGCCAAGAATTGCCAGACTTGTTATCCCAGGCCTGCCGCATCACATTATCCAGCGCGGCAACCGCCGTCAGATAGTCTTTTTCGGCGACGAGGACAAAGCACTCTATCTTAAAATCCTGAGATTTCAAGCCAGCCAGGCAAAATTAAAAATATGGGGTTATTGTTTGATGGATAACCATGTGCATCTCATTGCCGTCCCGGAAACGGCCGATGGGTTAGCCAAAGCTATCAGCGAATTGCATCGCAAATACACCTGGCACATCAACGTCCGCAACAATTGGAGGGGGCACCTCTGGCAAGGCCGGTTTATTTCTTACCCGATGGATGAGACTTACCTCTACAGTTGCGCACGCTACATAGAGAGAAATCCGGTCCGGGCGGGTTTGGTGTCTAAGGCAGAGGATTATCCCTGGTCGAGCGCCCGCGCCCATATTTTTGGTATTAAAGACCCCGTGCTGAGCTCGATTCCCTTGGCCCGTCAAATAGGGGATTGGCGTGCCTACCTGAGGCAACAAGAGCGCGATGAAGATATAGAGGCATTTCGGAAGAACCAGGGCAACGGTCTTCCCCTTGGAAGCGAAGAGTTTATAAATAGGCTGGAAAATCTCACCGGGATATGCTTGAGGCCTCGCCCTCGTGGCCGGCCGCCCAAATAAGAATCGGGAAAAACCGAAACGAAAATCCGATAAAAATCGGGACACCCATAAAAATCGGGACACCCTAGATTTTTCCGATTTTTTGGCCTTAGCGCTATGGGTCCTTCGTTTCTGTTTATCTCCTTCACGTTTTCTTTCACTTCATTCAGCGTTCAACTTGTTTGCACTTGCAGCACCATTTTATTCCTAAATTGGTTCCCTTATAAAATGGTCATTAGAGAACGAAATTAAAATATAGTTCCATCAAAATAGGTGGATGCGCCTTGAATGATCCGGTTAAATTCAGAAAAATCTAAAAAATCAAGGTGTCCCGAATTAAAAGAAGGAGAATAGAGGTGCGCCGTAAGAGCAAGGGAGGAAGCGAATTAAGCGATGAGGGTGTGAAAAAATGGAAAAATCTAGGGTGTCCCTATTTTTCCCTACAGAAGGCTGTTGCCCTCAACCTGCCCTTAAAGGTCGTTTTCTTAACCTACGGCGATGACAATGAATGGTCTTTCCTGGTTTACCGCAAATTTCCTGTGCTCGGTCCGCAGGCGATAAAAAAAATGGGCTTGCTGAGGGAAAAGGAAGCTCGCTTAGCAACCGCCGAGCTTGGCGTCCGCCCTGATCAAATCGTTTTCCTCGGCTACCCCGATCATTCATTGGAGTCAATCTGGAATGAGCATTGGGGAAATAGGCCGCCGGCCGTCGGGAGTCTAAGCCGCGCCCGTCAGGTTCCTTATCCGGATGCTTTTCGACCAGGGGCTCCATATAAAGGAGAGGAAATTGTCGAGGACCTGCGGTCAATTTTGCAGGAGTTCAAGCCCACCAAAATTTTTCTTTCCCACCCGGCTGATAACCATCCCGACCATCGTTCGCTTTATTTATTCACCCGGGTAGCTTTGTGGGATATAGAAGATGAGATTACTCAGAGCTGGCCGCAAAGTCCACAATTATTTCCTTATTTGGTCCATTTTAGTGGCTGGCCAAAACCTAAAGGCCTTCATCAATCACTAAGATTAGAACCGCCCGCAGCCATGAGCCGGAGCATCCATTGGGTTTCCGAACCCCTTGAGGCTAAGGAAATAGCAACCAAGCTTGAGGCCTTGAAGAAGCACAAATCTCAGCATGAATCGGCGGCTCCATTTCTTAACGCCTTTATAAGGCAAAATGAACTTTTTGGAGATTTCCCAGAACTCGAAGTAAGTGAAATAAGCCAGTCCGCCGGGGCATCATCGGTTTGGCTTGAAGCAGATAAGTTGGTGATTTCTTTTTATGCTCCTTATGTTCCGCCTGCCGAGATAAACATTGGAGTTGATACGAACGAGGTCAGGACCGAGGATGAGGTCCACTTTTCTTTTCGCCTCTTTGGTTATCGGAAGGATGTCCCCTTTGCTAAGATGCCAAAGTTATGGATTAGGGTTTCTGAACGCCGGGCAAAAGTTTATGATAGAGGGATGAAACTCAACCAGGCATCAATAAAAGTAAGAAGGAATAAATCAAATCTGGACGTTGCTGTTCCGCTGGATGTTTTGGCCAGCCAGCAAAAAGTTTTCTTAGGGACGAAGACACCGTTGTCCACCCGGGAAGCAAGCTGTTTTTGCTGGAGAATTATCAGCCTCAATGCTAAAATCATTAAACGTTAAGGTGGAAAATATAGTTGGCTTGGTTAAGTTGGATAAGGCGGCTGCACTGGTCTATCAGGGAGCACTCGTCTATCAGTCCGATTTGAGAAATTCCGGGCCTAAAAATCGGGACACCCTAGATTTTTCCTATTTTTTAATTCGGGGCAGCCTTTTTTTAATTCGGGACATCCTATATTTTTCCGATTTTTATCTGGGCAAAATTTTTTGTATAATTCACGGGATGAGCGCAACACTGATAATGGCCATTGGATTTTTGGCCGGGATATTTTCCGGGCTGTTTGGTATTGGTGGCGGAATTGTCATGGTGCCAGCCATGGTGCTTCTGGCTCACTTCCCCCTGATTAAAGCTACGGGAACCTCGCTGGCAGCTATCCTGCTGCCGGTTGGCATATTGGGGGTGGTGGCTTATTATCGGGCGAAGCTAATTGATATCCGAGCATCTATCGCCATCGCTGTCGGCTTAGTAATTTCCGTGGTGTTGGGCGCCTGGTTGGCCCATAGTTTGCCCGCTGATGTTATGCGCAGGTTATATGCCATTTTCTGCCTTTATGTCAGCTGGACATTTATCCAGCCACTTAAGAAAATTCATAGCTGGAAAGTTAAGAAGTCTAAAAGACAGCCCAATGGCGGGATCGATGAGGCTGACCATCGGACATTTGTCATCCAAGATGGAACCGAGAAAAGAGCCGATGGCAAGGGCGAAGTCAGAGGGCAGGAGACAGAGCCAAGCGCATTTTCGGAGCCCAACCCTCGTCCGGCTGAAAATCCCGAGCCGCATTTTCTGGCGCTGGTTAGTGTTGGGTTGCTGGCTGGAGTGATGGCCGGGATGTTTGGCATCGGAGGCGGCAACATTATCGTCCCATTGCTTATTCTCCTTTTCCGTTATCCGGCGAAAAAAGCCATTGCCACCTCCCTCGGAGCATTGTTAGCCCCAGTGGGATTGCCAGGAGTCATTTATTATTATAAGGCTGGGACGCTGGACCTGAAAATTGCGGCTTTGCTCGCTGTTGGCCTCGTGTTAGGGACAGTGATCGGCGCGAAGATGAATATCAGGACGCCGGGAGAACAGATTAAACTCCTCTATGGTTTGTTTCTTGTTTTTGTCGCCCTCCGTTTCTTCTTTTTTTGAAATTCGGGACATCCGGAAATTCGGGATCCGGAAATTCGGGACACCCTAGGAAATTCGGGACACCCTAGATTTACCCAATTTTTTTTAGCGAAAATTCGGCACACAATCTAAAAAATTACTGGCCCAATCTATATTCCCAGATTTTATAATTAAAAGCGGGAAACTATCGCAAGGTTACTGTTCACCAAAGAGACTCCAATCTATATTTCGCTTTTTTTAAATTAAACTGCTTGTCTGTGCGGCTTATCAATCTCAGAAAAGAATCGACTATCTATATTTTCCCCGTTAAACATTTTTTCACCATTAACGAAAATCGAAAGTGTTTGGGAAAGTAGGAAATATAGATCGTATCCCCAATTTCACAATTTTGAAGCGCCTAATACATAATTAAAAATAGGAAAAATCTAGGGTGTCCCAATTTAGAGAATGTTAGCTTCGAAATGCCCACTTTTGGCTGATATGCCAATTTATGTGCACTGGGGGGTAAGATAAAATTGGATAATTATAGGGTGTCCCGAATTAAAAAATCGGAAAAATCTAGGGTGTCCCGATTTTTACGGCTGGGACCGAAGCTTTAAAATAAGCTACACGCTTCTCCGCGACCGCCTGGCCTTTTTTTCTAACCTCCTGTATTTTTTCGGTTACCTGTTGATTGCTTACCTGCTTTTGGTTGAAGCTATCCGCCTTTTCCGGCCGGACTTTGCCATTCCACCGCTCATCCGGCATGACGAGATCTGGTGGAAATTAGCCCTGGTGGTATTGGGTTTCTTTTTCTGGCGAATTTTTATGCGCTTTATTTTTGTCTATAAAATCTATGGGTTTACTCAAGCTGCCCTGACCCCGGTCAGAATCGTCGTCGGTAACGTCCTGAATTTTGCCTCATCTTCGCTGGCGATGCTCTGGTTGGTCCGGGCGCTGTCAACCGGCAAGGAACAGGGCTGGATAAAAACTGAGCACGAATTCCCGGCCGAGAAGCTGGAACTCTTCCGGCGGAAAATCGGGGACCTGTTGCTGTCGAGGCATCTGATTACCGCTAAGCAACTGGAAGAAGCGGTGAAGATCCAGCAGAAAACAAAAAAGAGACTGGGCCAAATATTGTTAGAGAAAGGTTATCTCAGTGAGGAAGAATTAGTTAGCGCCCTGGCCTATCAGCGGCAGATGGCTTTTGTGGAGATTGATCCATTTGAGGTCGAGCCGGAAGTCCTGAGGATAATTCCCAGGTGGCTGGCAGAAAGGTATCGGGTATTTCCCTTAAAATATGAAAACGGAACATTACATTTAGCCATCGACCGGATTGATTTGGGCCTGCTCAAATCGAGCCTCGAAGATTTATTCAAGGTCAAAATCAAGTTCAGCCTGACGACCAACTATGATATAAACTATGCCATTGAAAAAGCCTATTCGGAAGAATATCTCCGGGTAATCAGGGGGAAAAGGCTGGGCGAATTAATGCTTAAGGACGGAGTGATTAGCCAGGCTGAGCTGAGCGCTGCTTTGAGGAAACAAAAAAGAACCGGAGAGACCCTGGGTGAAATCCTGGTAACAGACGGGGTGATAAGTCCGCAGGTTCTGGAGGTTTATTTGAGGCAGCAAAAGAATGAATGGACTTCCTCTACTACTGAGGAAGAAAGCAAAAAGTGATGGCCAGAGAAAAAAGGAACTTAGTGAAATTGAAATAGAAAAGAAAGTAGCCCGAATGAGCAGGAGGAATCGAATGAAAAGGCAAGTTAAAAATAGCGACCTCTGGCAATCTCTCAATCAGTTAGCTTCTTTTAGCCAAAATTTAAGTCCTGTTTCAATAGAAGAACGCGGCGAGGCGCCAGCAGATAGACAGATTTTTTATCGACTGAAGAGATGGCTGATGAGCTTTTTGGTTAAAGGCTTTGGCGGCGGTCGGATGTTTTGTTATAAGCATAGTAAATCGGTTATGAGAATATTTTATTTCCGGCATTCTTGGTGGCCGGTGGCGTTGGTATTTATGATTCTGATGCTCGGAGGGCAGGAATTAGCCCTGGGCCAGAGCCTGCTTTCGCCCCAGTTTGGTTTTGAATATTATGGTGGAACGAATAAGCTTCGGATTTTAAATCCGTGGGCCGGCCTGAGGTTTAGCTTGGGGGAAAAGGCTTCCTTCATTGTGCGCTATCATTACAGCGATCTTCGCTATCAATATTATGGAGGTGATGGCCAGGGGGGGACAATATTGAAGGATAAAAAAGCTGAGATTAGCCGGATTTCCGGAACAGTTTATTTCAGCGAAAAAAATCTTACTGGCTACTTCAGCGGTTCTTATCTGAGCGGGTCAGAAAGCTACCGGGGATATATTCTCGATAGTGGCCTGGAGTGGAGATTTGTCCAGCCGGCCAGCCTGATTTTTTCAGTTTATTCAATCAGAGAAAGGTCAGTCCTCTGGCATCCGGAAGAATATGTCCGCTGGATTAATACTTATTCGGCCAGGTGCGGGGTAAAGTTGTGGCTGGTGAAGAATTTGTCTTTTAATCCGAATATCTACTTTATGAGGAATTCGGAGAAGGTCAAGGGAGTCAGTTACTCGGTAGGATTGATTTACAGTCCGGCCTGGTGGATGGCAGTGACCGTTTATTATTTTAGATATGGTGAAACTGCTTTTTATATATTTCACGGCAACTACCTGAGTACTGGGCTGAACTTTTATTTTTAAAAGGCTGATAAAGAGATAAGCACCGGCAAATAAAGGGCAATTAAGGGAAAAGATGGGGCGGGATAAGTTGCCTTATCGCCCTTTTAAAGTGGTCGAGTTTCTGGAGAAGACAGGGATATCAGAAGAAAGAAGATATAGCAAGCGACAGCTATTTAGAGTTTTTTTGGTTATACTTGATTTTTAGTGAGAATGAAAATAATAGCTCTTAAAGCCAATAAATCTTAAAGGTCAGAAATCAAACTGATTTTTGCGGGGAACCGGAGACTCTTTAAGATTTCATTAGAGATTTTATAAATTTCCAAATTCTAAGACCATAAAGGAGCCTGGAATCACCTGAGGGTGAGGGTGGGGTTGATCCTTAGTGGGAGCAGGGGCGGGGCCAAATTCAGCTGTGGCTAAAAACAGATGATGGGTTTTGGGATCGAGCTCCATGGTTCTGGCCCGGGGAGCGGTCTTGACGGTTTCTAATACCGCATACTTATCTGGGCCGATTTGCTGGACTATAGTCAAAGTGCCATCGCCGTTAGACGAAAACACCAGCGCCAGCTTCGGGTCATAACGGACGGC
>PNJE01000016.1 GCA_002877915.1 Candidatus Aminicenantota bacterium | reverse complement strand
GTCAAGGTAAGCTATTAAAATGGACATCGTAAACGCCCTACTATATTTACCTTATTTACCTTGTTTACCTTTAGGCGCTCCCGCCTTAGCTTAAGATTCCACCCTGGAAAGCCAGCCTAAAGAATGTCCAAGGTCCTGGATGAGCAATTATATTGAAAAACCCCATCTTTATATTTTCTTCTAATTTCAAAAAATGTCGAGAAATCTATGCTTTTAAAATCTTACAATATTATCCAAAACTTGACAAATTATGTAATAATAATAAAATTAGCTTGGGAGGCTAAAAGCTAATTACCAAGCATCATGCCCTGATAATTTTTCTCCCCGTTTTGCGTCCTTTATTTAAGGAGTTCAAAAATGACAATAACTCAAGAAGAACTTGCCAGAAGGTTGCGTGAGGCAAGAGAAAGAGCTGGTTTTACTCAGGCCCAAGTCGCTGCGGCCTTAAATCTTGAGCGGCCAATAATAGCTCAAATTGAGGCTGGAAGAAGAAAGGTTTCGAGCCTTGAACTGGCAGCCCTGGCCCGGCTCTATGGTCGGTCACTCCAGAGTTTTTTTGAAGAAGTTTCTGAGCCTGATGGGATTTCTTATCTCTGGCGGGCTGCCCCTGAACTCCGTCAGGAGCCAAAAATCCAGAAAGCTATCAGTCGCGGGCTCGAAATAATAAACTCTATTCTTGACCTTGAGAATAAAATCGGGCTTTCCCGGCTGAGTTCTGGGCCTTCTGCTGCCTACTCTAAAAAAATTGGTAACAAATGGGAAGCTATTCAGCACGGGCTAGAAGTTGCCATCCAAGAGCGGCGGCGTTTGAATCTGGGAATAGCTCCCATATTTGACCCAGCTGCCATACTTGACGACCAGGGTATTTTAATCCTCGGACTGGAATTGCCAGCAGGGATTTCCGGTTTTTCCTTTCGCTCCGGACAGGCTATCGTCTGCGGCATTAATGCTAAGGAACCCCAGGTTCGGCAGCGATATTCTATTGTCCATGAATACTGTCATGTGCTCTGCGATTTAAATGACCTTCCGGCGATTATTTCTTGTTCCGACAAAGGCAAAGATTTAAGAGAAGTTAGGGCCAATGTCTTTGCCGCTAATTTTCTTATGCCAGAAGAAGCTGTAAAATCCTTTTTATTTTCTCGGGGAAAGGGGATTGCCTCAAGAGCCCGGACCCAAATCATGTTAAAAGATGAGATTGTTCCCTATGAGGCCAGGCGCCCAGAGCAAGCCCTCAAAATAAATTATCTGGATATCACGCTGATGGCTAACCATTTTGGAGTGAGCGTTGAATCTGCCGCCTGGCGGCTTCAAGACCTCGGTTTTATTAGCAAAGATGAACAAAAAGATTTGTTAGAGAAAGACAAGAGCGAAATTGGTAAGGTTTTGAAAAAATATTTGGGCCAGCAGGGCGTCCTTTCTAAGGACTGGGGCCAAAATAAAATAATTTATCAGAACGCGGGTGAACGCCTTTTGAGCCTGGCGATAGAAGCGTTCCGTCAAGGTCTAATCAGCCGGAATAAATTGGTTGAGCTACTAAAATTGGCCGGGTTGCTTGAAAAGGATATTTTTGAAATTCCTGAAGCCCGCCGCACCTGACCACCGGGCCATTAAAAAAATCGAGGACCACCTTGGCAAAACAAATAACTCTAAAAAAATTTTTATCTTTTTATGCTAAAGTATCCAAATATTTTTCGAATATATTCATTTTTAAATAATTTAATGTAATATTTCTTTTTAAATTTGTAGCTCATCCAATTGGCTGCAAGATCATAGAGCGCCCCGATCTCATTTCTTATTTCGTCTATTTCGCTGAGCGCTAAATCTCGCCTTTTCTTCTTAAATTCCCTCTTTTCGCTTAAGCGAGAAATAAAAACATCAAGAATCCTTGTCGCAATCATGCTTAGCAGGGCAGTAATAAGGGTTTGATACTAAGACATTATATCTCTCCTTTTGCTTAATGCTTTATAAAGCCATAAGAATGGCTTTTGTGGCCATATTTAAAGAGGTAATTTGAACTGGTTAGGATTAAATTCTAAAACAAAAGGGATTTTATTACTGGCCTGTCCTTTTGCATCAGGGAAGGTCCAAAAGCTTATTTTTCTGTATAAATTCAATTCCTGCTTCCATGGCTCTAATAATAAGTCTTAATACCAAGACAATATTATTCTTCCTAATTCTAATTTGGTATTTCTATTAGCCTTTCCTACTAAAGCAGTTTGTGTGGCTCCCAAAAGAATATCACACAATTGAATTAAGTCATTTTCTTTGGAATCTTCAAGCCGTATTAACATTTTCTTTATCTTAGGATAAACAAAATCTTTGTCTTGGTTTAGGTATGAATCTAATTGGACTCTATACGGCAAATATTGTTCAAAGTTATCGAATAATTCTTGATTTGGTCTTGTACACCTGTCTTTTTTATCAGAAACAAATTCTACTTCGATTTCATCTAAATTATAAGGTGATATAAGCCAGCTTATCCCAGCCTTTAAGGCCATGGCAGTAAATCGGTTATAACAATGAAAATCTTTTCCAAATCTATGCCTCTCAAAGTTTTTGCTCGCTCTATCTACCGCCAATAAAGAAAAATTAGCATGTTCACAAAGATGCGATTCAAATCTGTCAAGCCAAACTTTTGCAACTTTCGCCTTTCTGCCCCAATCCCCGCCAAAGCTCTTGGGCAGTTTGCAAAAATGAATTTCCTCAAAATAATTTTCTTTTTTCCTTATTTCATAAAGGCAATTAAGGACTTCTTCTAAATATTTTTCTTGAACAAATATTAGTCCTATTAAAAGCCAGCGCTTATCTGGAATACTTTCATCATGAAAAACATAATATTTTGTCGGATTTTTCCAAATCATTCTAAATAAAAATATTTAATGAGGTTATTTTCTTATCGGGCAAATAAAAATATGATAAATTATGTTGTCATTTTTTTTATTTCGATTATATGATGGATACGAAGGACAAATAAGAAAATTTAATTTATTTTTATTATTATCGTATCTGACTTTTTTCTTTATATTGAGTAAATTTTTATGCGTTTCATAGAATGCCTTAGGTAGCTCGGCTTCTGCCTGTCTTCCTGTTTTGCTTCCAATTTTTTCAACCGAATCGGTCGCTGCATGAGCAAAACCCTTATCACAGCTTTGTCTTTCAAAGGCATACCTTAGCAAAAAATACAATATTGAAATCCATATATCTTCTTTATCGAAACTCACTGGATAATCTGCCGATTTAAGACTGGATATAATTGCCATAATGCAACCAAGATTCTCGAAAGAAAATAAATTTTCTAAATCCTCCATCAATTCCGCAATATCAAAATTGCCAAGATTTTTTGTAAAAAGGACATTTATTGAAATATTCGCAAACCTTACATTTCCATTCCTTTGGAGGAAAGAATTTATGGAATTCGTTTGCCATAGAAAACTTTTCTAAAAGGCCTAAGACGTTATTTTCATCGATTTCAGCTTCCCATGTTTCCCTTTTTGATTCTTCCATAATATAAATTTGAACTTTTTTCTTTTTCCTTTTAAAGGAATAGCCATATAAATCTGCTTGGGCTAAGGCAACAGGTTTAATAAAATTGGATAGAAAACGATTTTTAGTTGTTTTAAATTCATAGACAAAATCGTCTGTTATACCATCTGGTGCTGCGATTATAGAATACTCATTCCATTTGAAATTCCATCTTATCGTTGGATATTTTTCTGCCAATGAATCTTCGAGAATCTCTCCCCTCGTTATCCCCGGAGCTTCTTCAATACTAATAACTTTTGCCCCTTCGGATTTAGCTATTTCTTCAAAGATTTGCTTTTGAAACGGCGATAGATTTGGATTAATGAGAGCTAACTTTTTGCCTTTATTAACGATTGTTTCGCTTGCTATAGAGATTCTATTTTTTTGATTTTTAAAGTTCAATTTCTCTTCATTTAAGATTTTTTCAATATCTTTAAAGGTTATATCATCTCCAATTTCTAATATCTCGCTATCTTTTTTGGGAAATTTCTTAATAAGATTTAGGCGGTATGAATATATGAGCCTATCATGGAGATAAATAGTAAAAAACATCAATTCCCTTTCTGTGCTTTTTAAAATTGACTTGATAGAACACCATTTATAATTTGCAATATTTAACGTACCTATAAAAATAGGCTTATTTCTTTTTGCTTTCCTTCGCTTTCTTTCGATTAAAAAAAGCCTTTTTATTTTTTTGCTGTCATTCAAAATTTCATAAATTTCGGTTTCTATAAAACCCATCTTTTTTATACTATTAAGATCGTTTGTATTTACCTAAATCAGCTGCTCGGCTATTTAGACAAACTAAATAACGATTTTAAGAGCGTTCCTTCTCGTCTATCTTTTTATTTTAAGCAGAAAAGCATAACCAATTCAACTGGTTTATTGCTGGACGAGCATACCAAAATAAACCTCTTTGTAAAAATAAAAATTTTTTCATAACGATCTGCTTTTATTCTTTACAAGAGTTAGGATACTTCTTATTTCCGAGCATTAAGATCCAACAAAAGGAAATAAATATGCACTTCTTCCCTTGGAAAGCAAATCTTTATCAGATTTGAATAATCACGATAGCCCTGAGCGCGTAGCCAGGTCTTAATAGATTTATATCTTTAAACGATGAATTTTTATTTCTTTCATCCAGAGACTGGCTGATAATTTTTTGCTTTATAAAAGCCACATCTATTTATCTTCCATGTAACTATAACAGGTCCTCTTTCGCCTCAGCCTCTTTTTCTTTCTGGCTTTAAAGAGCATTCCAATAATTTGGATCTCATTTAATTTATTTGAGAAATTCTTTTTATTTTATAAAATATATGTCCTTAAAAAATTAATTTAGGATGGGAAGATGAATATTAAACCGGGGGATTTGGTCAAAGGGCCTTTTTGGGATGAACCGGTCTTAGTCAGTCGCGTAGAACAGTTTGGTGATTATATCCAGCTCATCGGCCTCACCAAGAATACTCAAAGAGGAATAAACCAGCTATTTTCTCCATCGGATTTTGCCCTCATCCAGGCTGCCGAAACAAAGCTGGATTTCACCGCACCTCCCGAAGACACCTTTTTCTTTATTGAAGCCACCCGCTTTAATTACGCCTCCCTATTTGACCCTCTTTTGGCCATGAATGTTTCCAGGATTGACCCGTTGCCCTTCCAGATAGAAGCGGTTTATGGCTATGTCTTAAAGCAACCCCGCATCCGCTTTTTAATTGCTGACGACCCGGGCGCTGGCAAGACCATCATGGCTGGCCTCATTATAAAAGAACTCAAGATAAGAAAACTTGCCCGGAAAATTTTGATAGTTGTGCCTGGCCACCTCAAGGAGCAGTGGGTTCGGGAAATGAAAGAAAAGTTTAATGAAAAATTCTTAGTGCTTGACAGAGGAGTTTATAAAGCCACCTATGGAGAAAACCCCCGGGATAAGAACGACCAGATAATCACTTCCGTTGACTTTAGCAAGCAAGATGAAATTTTACCGGCCATAGCTGCGGTCAACTGGGACTTGGTAATCATTGACGAGGCCCATAAAATGGCTGCCTATGCTTATGGCGACAAAACGACTAAAACCCAGCGCTATAAATTGGGCGAGGTTCTTTCCCGAAAATCCAACCACCTGGTCTTTCTCACTGCTACCCCACACAAAGGCGATAAGGAAAACTTCCGGCTATTCCTCGACCTGCTTTATCCCGGATTTTTTGCCAAAAGCGAGCTTATAGAAGAATCTCTCAGAAATAAGGATAACCCGCTTTTTATAAGAAGATTAAAAGAAGACCTCAAAGATTTTGAAAATAAACCAATTTTTACTAACCGCTATCCCCGAACAATAAAATTTCGCCTTTCCGATGATGAAAAAGCCCTTTATAACGAAGTATCCCGCTATATTATTGAGCAATATGGCTTAGCTTCTGGCGACCCAAAGAAAAGAAATATTGCCTTTGCTTTAATGATCTTGCAGCGCCGCATGGCTTCCAGCGCTTACGCTCTTCTTCAATCCCTAAAACGAAGAAAAGAGAGGCTGGAGAAAATACTCAAGGGCGAAGAAACTCCTAAGGAAATAACAAATAGAATTGATAGATTAGAAGAAGTGGAAGACTCAGAAGAATCAGAAAGATGGCAAAAAGAAAAGGAATGGGAAACAGTCACCTTAGCCGCCAATCCAGAAGAACTACGCCGCGAAATAGCACGGCTTGATGATCTAATTGAAAGAGCTAAGGAAATTATAAAAAGCGAAAGCGAAGTCAAGCTGAGCGAATTGAAGAAAGCTATAACTGACGGCTTCAAGAAAATTGAGGAAACCGGCGGCAAGAAAAAAATACTCATCTTTACCGAGTCAAAAGATACCCTTGAATACTTAGTTCAAAAAATAAAAGATTGGGGGTACAAGGTTAATTACATCCACGGCGGCATGTCTCTTGATGATCGGATTAAAGCCGAAAAAATCTTCCGCGACGAAACAGAGATAATGGTGGCTACTGAGGCGGCTGGCGAAGGTATTAACCTCCAATTTTGCCACCTTATGATTAACTATGATTTGCCCTGGAACCCCAACCGGCTCGAGCAGCGAATGGGTCGCATCCACCGGTATGGCCAGCAAAGAGATGTTTATATCTTTAACCTGGTTTCTGAAGATACCAGAGAAGGGAAAGTCTTGGCCAAAATATTCGATAAGCTCGAAGAAATCAAAAACGCCTTAGGCAGCGACCGGGTGTTCGATGTAGTTGGTGATGTGTTTTTCGGCAAAGACCTTTATCAGTTGGTTATTGATGCTGCCCTCAACGCTCGCACCATGGATGAAATCCTCAGCGAACTTGAGATAAAGCCAGATGAACAGCTCATCTCCCGTATCAAAGAAATGATGGGCGAGTCCCTGGCCACCCGATTCATTAACTACTCTCAGATAAAAGAATGGGCCGAACAGGCCAAAGAAAAGAAGCTCATTCCAGAATATGTAGAAAGCTTCTTCAAAAAGGCTTTTTCAAAAGCTGGTGGCAAGTTCCGAGAATTAAAGGCTGGCTTCCTGGCCATAGATTCTATTCCTGCAGAGATAAAGCGAATCGCTGAGCAAGTAGATTTTAAGAATGCCTTTGGCTTTCTTATGAACAGGTACCCCAAAGTTACTTTTGATAAAGAGTTGGCTTTCAGAAATCCCGATGCTGAGTTTATCTCTTTTGGACATCCATTGCTTGAGGCTATCATCAGCTGGGCCATTTCTAATTTTCAGGAGGCCAGTCTTCGAGGTTCGGTTTTTAAGGACCCATCTGGGCGCTATAACGGCTTCATCTGGTTTTATTCAGGCGAAATCAGAGACGGCAAAAACGAAGTGGCCGGCCGCCGAATTATTGCCCTTTATGATGATGGCTCAAAATGCCAGGAAATTAACCCCGCTGTTATTTGGGATTTAGCTCCTAACTCGGGGTTGCCAAATAATCTTGATAAAATTGAAATCGATGACCGCAAGCTCCTGCCAGAAGCCATAAAAGCTCTGGAGAAAATTAAGGCAGAGCTTAGCTTAGAGCGCCAACGCCAGGCAGAAATCAAGAAAAAATATGGTTTGCGTTCGCTTGATTATCTAATCTCTGAATTAGA
>PNJE01000002.1 GCA_002877915.1 Candidatus Aminicenantota bacterium | reverse complement strand
TAAAAGCTGGTTGCAATGGCTGCCATACACCGATAGCCTTCCTGGCTGGAGATGTTCCGCCGCCGCTGCCGGCTAAGGGGAGTCGGGCCAACGAATCAGTTTCCTGCGAAGTCTGTCATACGGTCACCGGTATGGCCGGGGATATACCCTTTAATTTTAACTGGATTTCTGAACCGAGCAAAAACAAATATGGGCCACGAGAAGGAAAAAATTCTCCGGAGCATAACCTGGTTAAATCTGAGTTCCTCAGCACGGCTGAATTTTGCGGCACTTGCCACAACGAAAAAAGCCCTTACGGCGTGTGGGTTAAATCTACTCACCTGGAATGGAAAGAAGGCCCATATGCCAAGCAGGGCGTAAAATGCCACGACTGCCACATGACCTACGCCCCTGGCAAAAGCGCCTCCATGGGCAATACCTACCCCGATGTCCGCCAGCATCTTTTCCACGGTGCCCACGATCCGGGAAAAGTGAGGGGCACGATTGAACTTCGGGTTCATCCCGACGTTAACGAAGCTGCACCAGGAGACCGAGTTAAGTTCACCATCGTGCTCTTCAACCAGAAAACTGGACATAAGTTCCCGACTGGTTCAGTAGAAGACCGCATCGTCTGGATGCACGTAGAGGCTGTCGATGCCAAGGGAAACATCTATCATCTGCCAGTGGACAAAAAAGGGTTTGAGGGCGAAGAATACACTATCGCCGCTGACACGCCGGCCTACCAGGATATGGGTATTGGCCTTGGCGACTCTAACTTCAAAGGAGTTCAGCGCGACGGCATCCCCATTGGCGACCGCATCTTTCGAATGGCTTACTTTGACCCCCAGGGGCGCATGACTATCCAGCAGTGGAATACCAAATCTTTGGGTGTCGATTACCGAATCGGCCCCCGAGAAACTAAAATTGAAACCTGCACTTTTCAGCTGCCCGAAAATCTGCCACCAGGGCCGCTCACCGTAACCGCTGTCCTCAATTACCAGAAGCTTGTCAAACCAGTGGCTGATTTTCTGGGAGTGTCAGAAGAAGCTGAAATCATCGAAGTAAACCGACATTCGACCACTATCAAGATAGTCGACTGATTAATCCATAAATTAATTAAGTAAATTAAGGCAACCGGAGGTGGCGATGGGAAGAAATTTTAAAATTATTATGGTTTTATCTATGTTCATGTTCCTTCTGGCTCTACTGGGCTCGGAAGCTCTGGCCATACCAGCCTTTGCCCGCAAGTACAGCATGAGCTGTAAGGTCTGCCACACACCCTTCCCCAAGCTTAAACCATACGGCGATGATTTTATGAACAACGGCTACGTCATTAAGGGCAAAGAAACTCCGCGCTACTACATTGATACCGGGGATAATCTGCTTTCTCTTTTAAGAGAGCTACCCATAGCTATTCGCTTTGATGGATTTTTGAGTCTCAATAATGCTAACAACCATCGCTTCGATTTTGCCGCTCCTTTCGTCATAAAGCTCCTCTCGGGTGGAGAAATAGCTCCCCACATTTCTTATTTTCTGTATTTTCTTTTCACGGAAAAAGGAGAGGTGGCCGGCCTGGAGGATGCCTTCATCATGCTGAACGATCTATTTAAAAAGCCCCTTGATATTTATCTCGGACAATTCCAGGTGTCTGACCCGTTATTTAAACGTGAACTAAGGCTGACTTATGAAGACTATCGAATTTACTGCACCAAGGTTGGAAATGCCCGGGCTGATCTAACCTATGATCGAGGGGTGATGATAACTTATAGCTTCGCTCGCGGACCCGATATCTGTCTTGAAGTAGTTAATGGTTTAGGTCTTCATCCTGCCGATGATGTAGATACTTTCGATACCGATAAATATAAGAATTTACTGCTGCGGCTTTCTCAGAAGGTGAACAAATCACTGCGGGTTGGAGCCTTTGGCTATCTTGGCCGAGAAAAGCAGGGACAGGTTGATGACCAACTGTGGATGCTCGGAGGAGACTTTACCTGGGGCCTACCTAAGCTTGAGCTAAATGTCCAGTACGTAGAAAGAAGAGATGATAACCCTTATTTCTGGGTCCTGGCCCCAGAGGCCATTCGAACCAGGGGTGGTTTTGCCGAATTAATTTATCTGCCGAAAGCAGACGATTCCCGCTGGTACACCACCGCTCTATTTAATTGGGTGGATTCACAGCAGCCAGACATAAGATATACCTCCTTTGGCCTCCATTATGGTTACCTGGTACGGAGAAATATGCGAGCTACAATTGAAGGTACTTATGTCTTTAAAAGCGACCTCGGGAATTACTTTCGTTTAGGTCTCGGCTTGATTACCGGTTTTTAAAGCTGCTTTTTGTTTTGCTATCTGGCCAAAAAATTAAGATTAACTCAATACCCTTATAATAAACCAAAAGCGGGGAGGACTAACATATTCGCTTTGAGGCTCGAACTCTAAGAACTGAATTGATAAATTGAAAGCTTAATTGACTGGATTATTGGATGTCCCACTAAGGTGGGAAAGACGATTTATCTTTTCACTGACGCTTCGATAGGAGGGATTCCAGGATTGAATTTCACGATAGACCGATAAAGCCTTTTCATAATCCTTAGCCTGTTCATAAATCAGCCCGAGGTCAAACATCAGAGCAAAATACTGGTCAGTTCCAGGGGCCACCAGCTTAATTGCTCGATTGAGCCAGCGCTCAGCCTCTTCCAGGTTGGCTTTCAATCTATAGCAATGACTTATCAAAGTGAGACATTCAAGAGTTAAATTTTTATCTTTGACCGCTAGATTAAATTCATCAATAGCTTCGTTCAGCAGATTCTGCTCCATAAAGGCCAGGCCCAATTGGAGGTGTATCTGGTAATCCTCTTCAGGAATCTTTTCTTTTATCCCCTTCTTAAAATCAGTGACAATGGAAGTAAGTTCCTTTTCAAACTGAGTGGTAACCCCCTTTTTCTGGCGGAGATAGACAGTCGATAGCATGGTCAGCTCGGCCTGGATATTTTCCTGGAGATCATAAAATTTCTTTTCCCGTCCATCAGAACTTATGATGGGAATAATTCCGGTATCAGTAAAAATGTCAACCGGACTTATCTTATCCTCGCTAAATATTTGATCCTCAAGAGAAGAGTCAGGCTTCTTTTTACCCTCTTTTTCTCCTGGTCTTTCTCTGGTGACCCGCAAAACCTGAGTTTCAATAGCGGTTGCCTTTTCTACTTTTTTAATTAACTCGTTCTCGTTGACTGGACTTTTCAGGTTATCAATATAATCAAGTTTCTGCTTTATCAAAGAATCATTCGGGTATTTCAGCAATAATCCCTCGAGAACCCTTCTGGCCAGCCTGGCCAAACCCTCCTGGATGTAAACATCCGCTTGAGCCAGTCCGGCTTGAATTTCATCTTCCTCTTCTCGCGAGGGAGCCCAAGTATCATAAATGGGCTCCTGATCTTCAGAAATCATTAATTCTTTTTTTAATTCCCGATATTCCCTGGACAATTGCTCATCGTTTGGCTTTAATCGTATTAACTCGGCATAATAAGAAAGCATCCGGCCCTTTTCGCCTATCCTTTTAAGCTCGGCCAAGATAGCCCGGTCTATCGCCTCCAGCCTGGCCAAATCTTTATTTTCTCTAAGGATGGCTGCTATTTTTTCCATGGACGGAAGATGATCCTTCCTAACGGTAAGGATCAGCCCCAAAAGTCCGATAGCCTTGTCCTCCTTACGCTTTTTGACATAGCTATCTACCAGTGGTTCTAAATATTCATAGGCCCTATCGACCTCACCTTCCGCCAGATAAAGCCGCCCCAGTCGGTAGCGAGCATTCACATTTAAAGGGAAAAAATTAAGAATATTAGAAAAAATTTCCTTAGCGGCAGCTGATTTTCCTTCTTCATAATAGACATTTCCCAGAAAAGTCAACCCTTCTATATTATTAGGGTCTCTTTCCAACATCTTGCTGGCAATTTCCATGGCCTTTTCGGCCTGACCTTTTAGGCGCAATACTTGGGCCAATTTAAGATTAGCTCTGATATTTTCAGGATTAAGCTTGATGGTTTCTTTCAGCAACTTTTCAGCTTCATCAATCTGACCCACACTTAATTTCATCTGGGCCGCTTCTAAAAGTTCAGTAACCGCTTTTTCTGTTCGACCATCAAGCTTATAAAGAGCAGCCAGTTGCATCCTAATGTTCAAATCATCTTTGTCGAGCTTAACTATCTTTTCATAAAGTTCTATGGCCTCTTCAACCTTCTTTGCCCGGAGGTATTTCTCAGCCAAACGTAAGTATTCCTGCTTGGCTTCAGCCCCATATCCCTGGCGGGCAAAAAGATCGGCCATTCTGACAAAATATTCAGGCTTTTCTGGATTCAGGCGGCAGATTTTCTTCAAAATAGCCAGGGCCTGCGAATACTGGCTTCTTTTCTCATACTCCGCCGCTACCTTCTCAAATGACCTGATTGCCCGATCAGTTTGGCCAAGACGGACATAGAGGTCCCCGACGATATTATTTATGCCGACATCAGAGGGATCATCTTCCAGAAGCTTTTCATATTCCAGGATAGCTTCTCTGATTTTTCCGGCACGAACATACCTCTCGGCCTGTTCAATCACTTTAAGACGATCAACCCGGCCATTCATTTTACTAATAATCTCTCTTTAAATAGATTAAAGCTCCGGCGATGCAAAGGACAGGGGCCCAGCTTTTCTAAGGCCTGGTAATGACTTTCGGTGGCGTACCCCTTATGTTGTCTTAACTCATAACCCGGATATAGTTCATCAAGCATTTGAATTAAGCCATCCCTGAAAACCTTGGCCACAATTGAAGCCGCAGCAATAGAAAAAACTTTTCTATCGCCCTGCGGAATTCCCGCCTGGATATAATCTATATCTTTTATTGGATATCCGTCAACCAAAATTATATCAGGAAAAAGGGTTAAATCCTTTAAGGCTCTTATCATCGCCAGCCTTGTAGCCCTGAAGATATTTAGTTTGTCAATTTCATCAGAGGTAGCATATCCCAAGCCAAAATCAGAAGCCGCCTCAAGAATAAACGGAACCAGCTCTATTCTTTTAGTCGGTCGAAGGAGCTTAGAATCGCCCACTTCTTTTACCCAGCCCGCTTTTCTCTTGAGGAAAAAACCTTCAGAGAAAACTATAGCTGCCGCCACAACTGGACCAAAAAGAGAACCACGACCTACTTCATCTACTCCGGCTAGATGATGATATCCCTGCCTGATTAAGCTTTTCTCTGTATTAAAGCCCACCATTGTTAATATTTTACAAAAAATGCCCCTTCCTTTAAATATTCTGGATAAAATTTATTGACCTTACAATTAATCCCGCCGTTTGCTTTAAACGGTTAGCCAGAGCAAGTTATTGCTGTTCTTCTTTCAGTTTAGCGGCTTTCCCTTTAAGTTCTCTCAGGTAATAGAGCTTGGCCCGCCTGACCTTTCCATGCCGGACTACTTCCACTTTTTTTATCATTTTCGAATGGGCCGGAAAAATCCTTTCTACCCCCACTCCATAAGAAACCTTACGAACTGTAAAGGTAGCTCCCAGGCCAGACCCTCGCATGGCAATTACGTCGCCCTTAAAAACCTGAATTCTTTCCTTGTCTCCCTCTTTTATCAGGACATGCACTTTGACCGTATCACCAACCTTAAATGGTTCTATATCCTGTCGCTTATACTTTTCTTCAATTGTTTTGACTAAATTACTCATGAGTCTTTCCTTTCCTTTTTAATTTCTGAAAGAAGCTCTTCCTCTTCCGGAGAAAGCTTCCTGGATTTAAGTAGATCCGGCCGGCGAATCATGGTCTTTTCCAGAGCCTTTTTCAGTCGCCAGCGAGCAATTTTCTTATGATCGCCAGAAAAAAGAACAGAAGGAACCCGATAACCTCGAAATTCTCTGGGCCTGGTATATTGAGGAAAATCAAGGCGGCCAGTGGTAAAAGAATCATGCTGAACTGATTCTCCCTTACCCACCACTCCCGGCACAAATCTGGAAACAGCTTCAACTACTACCGCCGCAGCCAGTTCTCCTCCGGTCAATATATAATCACCGATGGAAATTTCTTCATCCACCAGGTACTCGGCCACTCTTTCATCAACTCCTTCATACCGGCCGCAGATGAGGATTAGCTGTTGATATTTAGCCAGCTTTTCAGCCAGCACTGAGTTGAACGTTTTCCCCTGGGGAGAAAGCAGACAGGTATGGACTTTACCGGGTTGGCGAATTTCTTCTACTGCCCTGAATATTGGTTCAGGTTTTAGAACCATACCTTCAAGTCCTCCATAGGGCCGGTCATCTACCTGCCGGTGTTTATCAGTTGTATAATCTCTAAGGTCATGTATATTTATCTCGATAAGTTTTTTTTCAGAAGCCTTTTTAATAACTCCGGCCGAAAAAAGGCTATCAAATAATGCCGGGAAAATGGTAATTATATCAAATCTCATTAAGCTCCAGTAAGCCTTCCGGTGGATCAATAATAATTAATCCTTTCTCTGGATCCACCACTCGGCAGATGGCCTCAACCAGGGGAATTTCAATCCGTCCTCTTTTCCCTTTAACCACCAGCAAACAACTATTTCTAATCATGACCAACTCCTCAACTTTTCCAACCTTTTGGCCATCAACCGTCTCTACTAAGCAACCCAACAACTGAAAATCATAAAAAGTGCCCGCTTCCAGAGGGGGTAAATCTTCGCTCCTGACTAAAATATCTCGCCCTCTGAGTGCCTCGGCTCCCGCTAAATCAACCACCCCCTTTAATTTTAAAAAAGGAGAGTTTCGGACGAGGCGATAGCCTTCAACCTCGTATTCCTTATACTCTCCTTCTTTTCCGATATAAACTTTTTCGAAGAATGGCTCTCTTTTAATCTTCTGGTACAGCTTTATCTTGAGAGTCCCATCCTTCCCTTCGCTCCGGAGTATCCGACCGACAGCTACTAACTCAACCTTTTTCAATGATTTCCAGGTTGAATCTCCGTTTCATTTTCATCCCGGCTGCCCCCAGGATAACCCGGATGGCCCGAGCTGTCCGGCCCTGCTTTCCGATCACCTTTCCCAGATCTTCAGGAGCAACCTTGAGTTCCAGGATGGTGGTCTGTTCCCCTTCGAGTTGGGAAACCTGAACTTTGTCCGGATTGTCAACTAGTGATTTGGCAATCATTTCAACCAGTTCTTTCACAGTAACCTCCTTTAAGACTTAGAATCTTGGGTTGATTTTTGTCCTTTAACTGCTCTATCTATCAATGAACCTACTGTTTCCGAAGGCTTAGCTCCTTGAGAAAGCCAGTAATTGACCTTTTCCATGTCAATTTTAAACTCCAGGGGCTCAGTCCTGGGCTTATAATAGCCAACCATATCCAGAGTCTTGCTCTGCCTGGCTCTCCGAGAATCGATCACCACGATTCGATAGGAGGGCTGCTTTTTTGCTCCAAATCTCATCAAACGTAACTTTATCATTTTCTTCCATCTTTATTAAAATGATTTAAAATATTAGCTAAAAAATCAAAATAAGTCAACCTTTATTTTACTCTGGGGAATGGGAGCATTATAATGTTTCCGGCAGCCGATTTCCAATTTGGTCCTTGGCTAGGACATGGTATCCAGGTTGGGGGAAGAGCCTGGGGTAGAGGTCAGTAAGTTTTTCCAGCTGGAGCACTGGAAACAGAGCCACTAA
>PNJE01000096.1 GCA_002877915.1 Candidatus Aminicenantota bacterium | reverse complement strand
GGGGCAAACAGCCCGCCAAACCCGCCGATTGAGCCGAGCACCTCAGCCCGTTCGGTCATCTTGACCAGCGGTTTTATCTTCTGAATGAAGGAATCAGCTTCATCAATATTTACGCCCGCTTTTTTATAATTAAGTCCAACCATTCTTTTCTCCTTTTTTAGGTCAAAATCCTTCTTTAAGGTGCTGTTTTTATGGCCAGCACCCACTACCTGCTTTTTTGCCCTCTCTCTGTTCCTGCTTAAAATTATCATCCCTATGCTTTTTAGTCAACCTGGTCATTGAATTGCCAGAAATATGGCTTTGTTCTAATATGTTTTCATCATGAATAATACGATTGGGACTAAGAAAATGTTTGGGGCACAAAGTATGGTTGGTCCGCTGACCAGGGTGGTGGTTAAGCGGCCGGCAGAGGCCTTTGTCAGCGCGGCGAAAATTGAGCAGGAATGGCTTAGATTGGGATTTACTGCACTGCCTAACCTTGAGCGGGCCGGACAGGAATTCCAACAGCTTGAACAAATATTAAAGCAAGAAGGGGTGGAGATACTTTATCTGCCGGCTGACGAACGCACAACGCTTGATTCAATCTACACCCATGACCCGGTCATAATAACTGAGGCCGGCGCCATCATTTTGCAGATGGGGAAAAAGGAAAGAGCCGGCGAGCCAGCCGCCTTTGAAGAGGCCCTGAAAAGCTGGGGTGTGCCGATTCTGGGAAAGCTTACAGGAAAAGCTACGGCCGAGGGTGGTGACCTGCTGTGGCTGGATGAAAAGACGCTCGTTGCCGGGCGCGGCTTTAGGACCAACCAGGAAGGAATTGACCAGCTCCAGGAGATTTTGCGGCCGCTTGGAGTAAATGTCATCGCCTATGATTTGCCCTACTGGAATGGCCCCGGAGAAGTGCTGCACCTGATGAGCTTTATCAGCCTGTTGGATAAAGACCTGGCTGTGGTTTATAAAAGGCTACTGCCAGTGGCCTTCTACCGTCTGCTTCTTGAGCGCGGTATTGAGCTGGTGGAGATTCCAGAAGAGGAATTTCCCACTCAGGGCTGCAACGTGCTGGCCATAAGCCCGCGCCGCGTTGTAATCCTCAAAGGTAACTCGGTGACCGCTGAGCGCTTGCACCGGGCTGGGTGCTTTGTTTATGAGCTTCCGGGAGAGGAAATTGCCTTCAAGGGCTCAGGCGGCCCCACCTGCCTCACCCGCCCCTTGCTAAGAACTTAACTCAGAATTTATAGGCGTTCATCAGGCATTAAATAAAAGAGATTACCAACTCAATCTCATATCTTTCCTTCTTTTTATATCATCAAGAAAGGCTATATTTGAAGGCAAAATGAATAAGGCTTTCCCTTAAATTAAATTATAATTCCCTTCAATCTGCCATATAAAAACATCAATTTGCTTTAAATGCCTCTATCAATTCTTTAACGCTCCTGAATCTATATTTCTCGTATTCATCCTGGTTTATGCGCATAAATGACCAATTATTCTTGGTCAATTTGGTGGCATCTTCGCACCATAATATAGCCCTTTTATCTTTATGCTTTACATCAACATCTTCTAACCCTTTGGTTTCAATCACCCAATAATCTCCGTTCTTGAGCCCGACCACAAAATCAGGATAGTACAGGCGGAGATTTCCATCTGAATCTCTATACTCAATAAAAAAACCGACCTTAGTAACAATTTTAGAAAAGGCAGCAACATCATTAGCCCTGTCTAAAAACGCAGCAAAATCCGCTTCAAAATTGCTATCACAGGCAACATAATTAAAAATCGTCTTGTTAGCTGGATATACCAATTTTGACCAGACGAACGGCCTGGTGTCCGAAAGTTTAATATAATCTGTTTTCCTGGGCTCTCTTTCAACAAAGGTCATATCTTTAAACTTGTTGACAAATAAATTTATTAGCTTTTCCTGGACTTCTGGGGTACTCAAAGAAAAAAGCACTCTCGGGTCTTCAAGGTCTACCTCCTGCGTGAATAACTTTTTCTCAACATATTTTTTGACTATGGGATAAAAAGTGGCGAAGGCTCCGCCGATTTTTAGCTGCTTTAATATCTGGTCAGTATAATAAGCGATAACACTCTTAGAATCTTGCGGAACGGGTAAATCCCATTTCCTTCTGACCACGACGACATCGTTCAACATATCGCGGGCTTCATATTCCATCTCCAACACTTTATTCTCAAGAATAACTCCAAGAGAAGGCAAGCTATCAACATCTACCTCGTCTAACTCGAACTCTCTTATCACTATTCTCGAAGATAAAATCGGGATTTCTATGTCCATGTCCAGTTTATGTTCGTCAACGAAAATAGTGATCATATTTAATGATTCACTTGTATCAAATTCCGCAAATCTAATCCCTTCTTGAGTCTCTAAATCTTCCAGGATGTCCATTAAGCCAGGTGGACCTATAACTTCCAACACATTAATGGACTTTTCTACATTAGCTTCTTCCTCAGGAAACATCTTCCTTAATCCTCTGCCTATTACCTGTTCGGGCAGAACTTTCCTTTTAGAAGTATATGAACGCAGCCCAACTATCACGTTTACACTCCTTACATCCCAGCCTTCATTCAGCATCATAGTGCTGACAATCGCTTCATAGGGATTTTTCTCCGGGTCCGGGTCATCAATATTCCTGGCGAAATCTCTTGCTTTGGGCAAATCTGACTTTTTTACTTCCCCGGTGCTATCTGTATGAATCAGAAGCACTTTCCCTTTCAAATCAGGAACGGAATTTATGTATTCAAAAACCTCATCGGCTTCTTCATTTTCTGGGCACTGAAAAAACAAAACTGGCTTTTTATTTAGAGGCTTAAGTTTTTCTTTATATTCTCGCCATCTCCTTATCCCCGCGTCTATCCAGGCCTTATATCTTTCCACTGTTTTTCTGGAGGATATCTCTTTCGCCCCTTTTACCATCCCCTTTAGCGGCAATTTTACGATATTCATTTCAATCGCTTCTTTTAACGAGAAATCAACTATTATCCAGGGGAAAAGAGCGCCATTTTCCGTACGCGGCGTAGCGCTAAAATCAAGCTCCATGTTGATACCTTTGCCGTATTGGTTAGCAAGGTCCTTATTAAGCTCAAGAAGAATTCTTTTCCAGGCCCTTTCAAAATGATAAATGTGATGCGCCTCGTCTTTAAGAATCATAATGTTGGGGCAGGTGGTAAGCACTTGTTTAATTCTATTTTCCTGATAAATATCTGAAACATTATAAACCTCGGGAAGCTCCATGACCTTATCCACATATTCCTCAACTTCTTCACGTCGGTTCTTCCTTTCTTGCAATTGCTGGATATTGGTTAAAAACAAAACAGAATCAGGAATCACATGAATTGGGTCTTCTTTGAGTATGACTTTTAGGTCAAATTCATCCCTCCATTCTGGTAAAATTAAAGGCAATTCCCTGAATATCATAGCGCCTTGAAAATCTCTTTTTAGCCTATCGTAGATAACATTTTTTTCACCGGCGATGAGGATATATTTTGATGTGTAATCCTCCTTATTTTCCCACTTGTGGTTAAAATACTGCCAGACAATGCTCATAGCCATAACAAATGTTTTCCCGGAGCCCGTGGCCATCTTAAAAGCATAAAGGGGATATTGATCATAAGAGGGGTCATATCCTTGTATCGGACCAGCCCCGAATTCCCTGGCCATATCTATGAAGTTCCGCTTCTTCATTACCTCATAGACATAAACCAATGTCTCAATTGCTTCTCTTTGGCAGAACCAGAACTCGAAAGGTTCCCTTTCTTTATCAGAAACGTGGTCTTCATTAAACCAGTAATTCAAGAGTCTCTGAGTGGTCTTTGTAGTATGCGGATAGCCCTGATTTCTCCAGGCAAAGACCGCTTGGCGAATGGCATTGACTAAATAAGCCTTGCTTGGCTGACGTTGGTCAGGACGTAAAATTTCAGTTGGTTTCATTGGTTTTCAACTCCATAGTGCCATCCCATCTGAGAAATGCAGATAATGATTCACACATTACTGTTCCAGGTACAAAATGATATTTTGCTAACGATAATACCTTACCAGGCTTATCTATTGATTTATCATCTGCTGATTTCGATTTATCGTAGGGATCAAAATATCCTCTTCCGCTTAATAATTCTATATCCCCCCTGAATTTTATATTTTTATCATGTTTAAGATGGCCAAGCAAAGGAGAATCTTTCTTTATATGCACCTTTATATTTTCATTTTCTTCTTCTAATTCTACTGGGAATTCCACTTCATCAACACCATCTAAAACCACATGGCCAAAGCCATATTTTGATTCTCCCCCAAGAATTAATTCTTCAAATACATTAAAATTTCCGATTGTTATTCCACTTTTGTTTTTTGTTATTTCATTGTCTCCAATCTTTCCCTTATCCTTGAACCAGACACAACCTATTATTTTTAAATCCCTTACTTCGCCCTCTTCATCTTTGAACTTGTTGTTTATGAATTCTATCTCGTGCAGGCTCTCATCTTTTGCGGTCAGTGAATTTGGGTCAATTGCCGTTGAAATTCGGCTTCGGATAAATCTATATTCAAATTCTGATTTGGTTTTTTTGTTTTTATCTCTATCGGTACTGCCATATTTTAACCCTTCTTCAGTAAAATGAGGGAAATAAATAGTTTTACCATCATAAAGGTAAAAATAAGAAAATCTAAAATTTTCTATTACCTGGCTACCAATTTCTATATAGTTTCCTGAGTTGGGGATTTTATACATCCATTCAGTTATTCTCTTTGTTACTGCACCCCACAGGTTACGCCCAGGAACATAATAACGGGTTGGAGAAATCACAGAACCTTTGAATGGCAGGTAGCCAATGTGGAGCGGAGTTTTTAATCTAAAGACAATATTAACTTTGCTCCACATTCTTCTCACCTTTCACTTTTGCATGGTATAAAGCATAGGTCAAAGTGCGTTCAAGAATTTTTTTTAAGAATAAGAGTTTGTCAATATCTTGGGCAACATTGCGCAATGTTTCGCAGAACTGCTTAAATTCATCAGGAAAGTTAGAAGAATCTGGCGAAAGAAATTTTTTGATATCATTTTCATTAAGTAAGTTAAGCATCTTGCATCTTATATTTTTGTCTTTATCTTCAAGCCATAGAAACATCGCATAAACGCCATCCTCTCGCAAAACCCCAAGCGCTTTTTGCAGGGTATTTTTATCGGCTTTATCCGCTATCTCCTGGCCATATTTAGCACAGAAGTAATCAAGGTTAATCATTTTGTTCCCCCTTCGTTATTCAATTCGCTCTCATTGACATCAAAAACTTCAATCCTACCAAACCCTCTTGTGCCCAAACCGCCTAGGCCAAGAAGTTTCAAGTAGGGAAATGTCTCTTTAATCAACTGATCAATATTCACATTCTCATCTTTGCGAGTATCTATGACTACCTCAAACCCCAATATTGTTCCCCTTGGTATTGCTTCATAGGTAAATAATGCACCCTCGGCAGCTGTCCCTGTTGTGGGGTCAATTCTTACTGAGGTCCTTACCTCAAGGTTATCATTTACGATGTGAGAGAAGAGTTTATCGGAAACGATTACAATTCTTTTCAGGAATTCCTTCAGTTTTAAGGGAAGCACAATTTCTTTTCCATCAGCAATATTCTCAATTTCAAGCAACAACCAGCCAAGATTAAGAGGCTTTTTTGGGTCTATCCCTTTGACTGCATATGCCTTATCATCAATCTTCTCTGGTATTTTCATTTTCTCTCCATTGCTATCTTTTAAATCTCCAAGCCAGTATTCAAGCAGTTCTTTTGTGGTTACCCAGACCGTCCCTTGAATTGAAGAAACTGGAAAGAAAATTATCAGACCATCAAAAAATCGTAGCATTCCCTTTTTATTTTCTGTTCCAAATACATCTTCAATTTTTAGGTCCTTAAATTTCTTTTCTGAATCCTGTTTTTTCTCATCCTCTTCTTTGGCAAGCTCTGCAAACGCCCTTATCACTCCAGCAAGTGATGTTCCAGGTATCTTTGGCACATCTGTCGCCGGCTCTCGCACTATGGTGTTATCCACACCACCAAGCCTGTAGCCACCTGCCCCGATATGTATTGGGTCAAGGGCTTTTCCGAAATATTTTTTTAGATTATTCATTTTCTTCAGCCTCCTTTTCTTTTATTATGTGTCTAAAAAGCACGACAGTATCAAGCAAAAGACCATTAAGAGCAGAGTTCATAATGAAATCCTGAGTTTCCTTTCTTAATTTTTCCCATCTATCGGTAAAAGCATCTTTTAGGGTTGCTTCCACAAATTTTCTGAATACACAATCTTTGTTTGCCTCACTTACATTTCTCCATTCCCTCAATTTTCCAGTTAGAATTTCTTCAATGTAATTTATTTTTGAACTCGAGAGATTGTTCTTAAGAATTTCCCATAATTCAATAATCTGGGAAATTTGATAGAAGTAATACGGCCTGGCTGAATAATATGAGTAATCTTCTCCTCCCCTTTTTTGCTTTTTATATGAGATATTATATCTGTCAGTCGTTGCTGATAGCAAATCGTAATCAAAAAAGCCAGGATATAAAGCATAGGTTTTACCATCAGATAATGGAACAAGGTCATCAAGCGTGTATTTTTCATCATCTTTCAATATTTTTGTAGGATAAAAACCGTAATACTCATTATTTCTCATTCCATCTAAATTCCACCAAACATTCATCATTACTGGTTTTTTGAACTCGCCGCTTTGTAGCATTCTTTCGCCTGCCTCCAGTAAAACATAGAGAGGAAACTTTCTTTTAGAAACAAGCAGTCTGATATTTAAAGGTAACTTTCCAATAACTTTGCTAAATCTTTTGTTGTAGATATTTATTACGAGCTCAAGAATTTTTATTGAATCTAATGCGGAGATAATTAGACGAAGCGAAAGGGGAGATTTAGTTATCTCAATAAATGGATAGTATTCTTCTACTTTTATGCCTTCCTTGCTAGGTTGTATATTTTTGCCATTTTTTAGCAAGTTTTTAGTGGGCTCATCTTCAGGAGCAAGATGTTTAAACCCATTACTTAATGCCTCTTTAACTGCCTCTTTGCCGATTTTATTGCCAAATTTAAATTTTTCAAGTGATTCTATGGTGTAAAACTCCCCGTTCTTATCGTGGAAGACAAGGAGATCTTCGGGTGTTAAGTCCTCCACTTTAATAATGAATGGTGAATCATCTATATTCTGGTCTGAATTCAGTTTAGATTTTAAGTCATTGTAATCTACAGAAAATTTTATTCTTTTCCATTTATAGCTATAAATATTGCTTTTTATCTCGTTTACTACCAATTCAAAAAATTCTTCTGTCTCTCGCCATATTCTATATAATCTGGCAGGAGATGGATTTTGAGTGAAAAGATATGTGGCAAGATTATTTTTTGTTAAATTATCCGCTTTTATTCTTTCTTTGATGTTATTGATATGGCTATAGAGTGATTTTTCATCAATATTAACATCTTGAAAGAATGTATTTAATATCCCTGCTGCCATTTTCTTATCTGAGTCTAAGTTTTTAATGACTTGTTCTAATAATGAGAAAATAGATTCTTTAGTTGGCTGTATTTTATCGAGAACTTGGAAATCTTTTAATAATTGGACAGTATCTTTTTCTATCTCTACATTATTTTCTTTTTTTATTTTTTTCCCATTATACCAATCTTCAAAACTCTGCGAATAGATTGTTCCAATCATTGTTCCATCAAGCCATTTATCAAGGTTAAAATCCAAAGTAAGAAGGGCAAGGCGATTATTTACATCCGCAACTTCATCTGTCCAGATTGTATTTTCTCTATTTTTTAGCCATTCAGTTAATCTTCCTCTTCTTCTTTCCTCACAGATCTCACATCTTTCATCCTTCTCAGGCTTTGTTCT